>NZ_JABEPJ010000018.1:0-85723 GCF_013002825.1 Pseudoalteromonas sp. NEC-BIFX-2020_002 | reverse complement strand
GGTTCACTCTTGCAAGATACGTCCTGCGCCCACCACTTTCTATTACTACTTAAGCTAATAGAAATAAGCCGACGAAAGTCGGTTTTTTTATGCCTGAAATTCACGTTATTGTAGGAACAGGCTTTAGCCATGAAATGTATTTGCAGTAGTTGTAGTGGTGCAGAAATTTAGAGCGCTCAGAGGTTCACTCTTGCAAGATACGTCCTGCGCCCACCACTTTCTATTACTACTTAAGCTAATAGAAATAAGCCGACGAAAGTCGGTTTTTTTATGCCTGAAATTCACGTTATTGTAGGAACAGGCTTTAGTCGTGAAATGTATTTGCAGTAGTTGTAGTGGTGCAAAAATTTAGAGCGCTCAGAGGTTCACTCTTGCAAGATACGTCCTTCGCCCACCACTTTCTATTACTACTTAAGCTAATAGAAATAAGCCGACGAAAGTCGGCTAAATTTAAATAGATTGCTCAAAGCGCTCTTTTGGATGAACGAAAGAAAGAAAAAAGAGCTAGCAATGCGGCAGATAACTTCGTCCTTGAGCAGATAAAAAACCAAAGTAATGAGTTTTATCAGCAATATTTAAGCGATTTACAAGAGTTCGCTAAAGGCTATTTTTAGTTACCAGCAGGGTTTGTTCAATTATCAAGTGCTGAGAATGCTTAAACTTAAACCATAAAATTAACCCATAGATTAAGCTGTGAAATGATTACAAATATTTGCTTGCGCTGTGAAGTGTGTTATTTTTAATAAAATATTCCAAAATGTTTTTTGAGTAGGAATTTTAATTGTGGGTGAAGGTGAGAGCTAATTTCAACTACATCAGATATGTTCTTTGGTAAGTAGTTAAAACCGTGTGGTTAATATAATAATAGAGGATCCTAAAATGCGACAATCACTAATTGCTCTGAGTATTACATTGGCCAGTATTGCTTCGATAACGCCCATCGCTGTCGCTAATACCTGGCAAACGGACGTTATAGGAGTTAGTCAGCCCCAACTAACTCCACAGCATTGGTTAGCTAACACTAAAGTTAAAGTAACGGCTCAGCCATTAATGAGTGCATCACAAATTATGGCGTTCAATAAACAACTGGTCGCTGAAAATGAGCATATTGTCGATCCTCTCGATTTTGCTACACAGCTTACAAAGCAGCAATTAACTAACCACATCTATAGCATTAGCGCGGTACCAAAAAGTCCTCGTTTTTATTCCAATGGCGTCGCATTAACAGACAAAGATTTTGCTGATTATCATGCCAATATGAATTTAGAAGCGATTGAAAATAACAACCAAGTTGGTTTTGGGGTTGTAGTAAAGCGCTCTGTACTACGTACTTTTCCAACATGGGATAGGGTATTAAATAGCGGCTTAGATAATGATCTTGATCGTTTTCAAGAAAGTGGGTTATTTCCAGGTGATACGGTGGCTATTTTACATCAAAGTGCTGATAAGCAATGGCTACTGGTGCGCGCTTATAATTATTTGGCTTGGGTGCCTACGGCTGATATTGCCACTGCAAGTAAAGCGACCTTACATAGATTTAAAAATCAGGATGATTTTTTACTTATTACGGGGGCAAAAGTTAATACTGCCTACGTACCAGATAATGCTGATATCTCTGAGCTGCAACTCGATATGGGTGTACGCCTGCCATTAGTTGAGGCAAAGCAAGTACCAAATTTATTGCATGGGCAAAATACTTACGCCAATTATGTAGTACAACTGCCAACAAGAGGCGCGCAAGGTGAGTTAGTTATACAACCTGCACTAATTAGCCGCAGTAGTGACGTTAATATAGGTTACTTACCCTACACCCAGCAGAACTTGATAAAACAAGGGTTTAAATTCTTAGGCGAGCGTTATGGGTGGGGGCATGATTATAATGGCCGAGATTGTACAGGGTTTGTTGGTGAAATTTATAAAAGTTTTGGTTTATTAATGCCACGCAATTCAGGGCAGCAAGGGCGAGGCGAGTATGGTATTAATCAGCGTTTTGATGGCGCTGATGCAGAGCAAGTAAAGTTAGATGCGGTTAAAAAGATGCAAGTGGGGGATCTTATTTATATACCAGGCCATGTAATGATGTATCTCGGTGAGCAAGATGGTCAACCTTATGTGATCCATGATGTAAAAGGGCTAGGCTATAACAAAGCTGATGGTCGCTTTTATTCTAGCGCATTAAATGGTGTATCGGTCACGCCATTATTGCCACTGCGTTTATCACCGCAAAAAAGTTATTTAGATCGCACCTATAATATTAAGCGAATTCGCTAGGAGCCACTATGAAAATTACCGCTATACGGTTTGCTAAATTAAAAGTGCCATTAGTAACTCCGTTCAAAACAGCGCTACGGGAAGTTAGTTTTATAGAAGACTTAGTGGTGTTAATTGACACAGATAAAGGCCAAGTAGGTTACGGCGCAGCAGCATCAACCCCTATTATTACTGGTGATACCCATCAGGGAATGATCAGTATTATTAAGTATTTTTTAGCCCCCAAATTAATCGGTTTAGAAATTGAAAACCTTAATCATATTTGCCATGTTATTCAATCTACTGTGGTGGCTAATAGCAGCGCAAAAGCGGCGTTAGAGTTAGCTGTGTATGATTTATGGGGCAAACTTTACCAAGCGCCTCTTTATAAGTTACTCGGTGGTGGTAGTAGCACACTGCGTACAGATATAACAATTAGTGTTGATGGTATTGATAAAATGTTGGCCGATTGCGATACCGCTGTTAAACAAGGTTTCGATGTTTTAAAAGTAAAGATAGGAAACGATCTACAGCAAGATATTGAACGAGTGAAGGCAATTTATAGTGGCTTTTCTAAATACGCGAAAATTCGCCTTGATGTCAATCAAGGCTGGAATGCTAAACAAGCGGTGTTCGCGTTACAAAAATTGGAGAGCGAAAATATTGAATTAGAGCTCGTTGAACAGCCTGTGAAAAGTGATGACTTTAAAGGGTTGAAGTATATCACTGAGCGAGTTAATACACCGATCATGGCGGATGAGAGTGCATTTTCGCCTAAACAGGTTATTCAATTATTGGAACAAAATGCCGTTGATATCATTAATATTAAAGTAATGAAAACCGGTGGTCTGAGCCGCGCTATAGCGATTGCAGATATCACCGCACAATATCAAGCACAGTGCATGATAGGGTGTATGCTTGAAGGCAGTATCGCGGTTGCGGGAGCTGCTCATTTAGCTTCTGCAAAGGCGCAACAAATAACAAAAATAGATTTAGATGGCCCAGCGCTAGGTCAATTTGATCCTGTTCAAGGCGGCGTTGAGTTTAAGGGGCCGTCAATAACTCTAAGTTCTGCGCCAGGGCTTGGGATAACGCAGATAGATGGTTTACAACATATAGATAATGGAGTTTGGCCAGCATGAAAAATATAATAAAAATGACAAGTGCAGGGGTGGTTTTAACAAGCTTATTGGGGTGTGCTCAGCAACAGGTAACGAACAGTAATACGGTTATTTCATTGCAGACAAAACAGCTGGTTGTGGTAATTGCCGATGATTGGCAAACACCCCAAGCACAATTGTATCGGTTTGAACGAAAAGGCAATAATTGGCAACAAATAGATGACGACTATTCGGTGGTGCTAGGGCGTACAGGCCTTGCATGGGGGGTTGGTTTACATCCTGAACAAGCCGGTATACAAAAGCAAGAGGGGGATGGTAAAGCGCCTGCCGGAATTTTTGAGCTGGGCACTGCATTTGGCTATTTAGATTCACTGCAAACTAATATGGCTTATCAAGGTATGACAGCGAATGATTACTGTATTGATGTGAAAGGATCGCCATTTTATAACCAGCTAGTTAATAAGTCAGTTGTTGGAGAGGCCGCTGTTAAAGATTCATCGGAGTGGATGCGCCGTGATATTTATAGTCAAGATGACCTGTATAAAAAAGGTATCGTGGTTAAGCACAACAGTAATAACATTGATGGTGCGGGCAGCTGTATTTTTATGCACTTATGGCGAGCACAAGATAAGCCCACAGCAGGGTGCACCGCAATGACAGAGCAGAATATGGATGCACTTTTAGCGTGGTTAGACAGTAAATCTGCCCCACTATTAATTAGTTTACCCAAAGCGCAGTATCAACAAAAACAGGCGCTTTGGCAGCTACCATTAATAAAAACATTAAAATAAAGTTGTTTTCTTTTTGCTAAATTAATGGAATAATATATTCCACTAATTGGTTTTTAATTGGGATAATAAATGAGTGCACAATACACCTTGCTAGATTGGCTCGTGTTTGCAAGCTACGGAGCCATTTTATTACTCAGTGGTTGGTGGTTTAACCGTAAGCGGGCTAATTCTAGTCAAGACTTCTTTTTAGGTGGCAATAGCATGCCAACGTGGATGGTGGCAATTTCGGTATTAGCGACATCGCAATCCGCAGCCACGTTTATTGGCGGGCCAGATCAAGGTTATCAAGGGGATTTATCTTATTTAGCCACAAACATCGGCGCATTTATTGCTGCGTTTATTGTGTGCATTTTTCTTATCCCTAAATTTTATCAGCAGCAAGTTTATACCGTATACGAGCTATTAGAAAAGCGCATAGGCCCCAAAGCCAAGCGTCGTAGCGGCTTAATGTATTTATTTGGTCGTGTGTTTGCCAGTGGGGCGCGTTTATATATGGCTGCGATTGCTGTAGCTATGATTTTATATGGCAATATTGAAGCGCAAAGCGTGATTGTTGCCACACTATTACTCGCACTTGTTGGCTTGCTCTACACCGTATTTGGTGGTATTCGCAGTGTTATTTATTCTGATGTATTACAAACCGTGGTGTATGTGAGTGCAGCCATAGCGGTTATTTGGTGCTTATTGGCTATCATTCCTGCCGATTTTTCTACTATTGTAGCAACGCTAAATGAACCCTCTGCAGGCGCTGATTCTAAACTGGCATTGTTTAAGTTTGACTTAGATTTTGGCCCCAGTGGCGTTTTTAATATGGCATCGGTATTAACAGGTTTTGTATTATTAAACATTGCAGCATTTGGCCTTGATCAAGACATGACCCAGCGCCTACTCACGTGTAAAAATGCCAAAGAGGGCAGTAAAGCCTTGGTGTTATCTATCGTGATGGTGATCCCCGTCATGTTAGTGTTTATCTCTATCGGTTTATTACTTTATATCGTTTATCAACAACCAGCACTAATGAACAGCGCAGGCGAGCAAGTCGTACAAGAGTTTAATGGTGAAAAAATTACCATCTTTATGTATTACGTATTAAACGAAGCTCCTGCAGGCGTTAAGGGGCTTGTCAGTGTCGGTATTATTGCGGCGGCAATATCAACGCTAAACTCAGGTTTGAGCTCAATGTCGTCAGTAATAGTACAAGATTTATATCGTCCTTATTTAGCTGCTAAAAATAAACAAGTCGCTGACGGCCATTTTGTTAAAGCGGGCCGTGTAGGGATGACTGTAGTCAGTGGAGCACTCGCTGCTATGGCGATTGCTTGTTATTTTTGGCAACAATACAGTGATATGCCACTTTTGAAGTTTGCATTAAGCGTAATGGTGTTCTCATACAGTGGTTTATTGGGCGTATATTTTACAACCTTATTTACTAAGCGAGGCAGTGAGGGCTCTGTGCTGGCTGCTTTATTAGTTGGTTTTGTTATTACCTTGCTAATGCAGCCTTACATGATTGATTGGCTGTTACCGCAAACAGAGCGCTTTTATCTCGGTTTCACATGGCAATTATGTATAGGTACAGCACTTTCAACCTTAGTGTGCTGTTTAGGCAAGCCTACTGAGAATAGTGTCGCGCAATGAATAAAATAAAATATCTATTAGCAGTTGATGGTGGTGGAACTAAAATAACGGCGCAGATAATTGAGCTTGCCAGCGGCATAAAATATAGCGCCGCAGGAGGGCAGGCTTCATTGCATAATGATTTTCAAACTGCATTGTCGAATATTGAACAGGTGATCAACGATCTCTATTTGCAAAGTAAGGCTAAAAGCGGTGAAGTACTCGCCGTAATGGGGCTTGCTGGCGGTGGGTCTTCAGTACTATCAAAAAGGCTATTAACAGCGCTAGAACTTGGCTGTGGTATTAAATTTGCCAAGCTGCATGTATACAGCGATGCTATTACTTCATTATATGGGGCTAATAATGGGCAGCCTGTTGCTATTGTAGCACTTGGAACTGGGGCTGTAGGTGCACGACTTAATAATCACGGCGATACACAGTTAGTAGGAGGCTGGGGGTTTTTAGTTGATGATTTTGGCTCTGGTGCACGTTTAGGGCTAAGTGCTGTGCAGTGCTTACTTGATGAAATTGATCAATTTAGCCAGCCACAAAGTCTACTTACACGTAAACTAAGTGAACAAATAGGCGCAACCAGAGAGCAATTAAATGCTTGGTTGTACGAAGCGAGAGCGGTTGATTATGCGCGTTTTACTTATTTAGTATTTGAATTACAAAACGACTGTAAAATTGCTGAACTACTATTACAAAAGCACGCAAAGCAGGTGGAGCGTTTAATTAATAAAACGCGAGCTCAAAGCCAGCTACCTGTAATGCTGACCGGCGGATTAGCGGCCATAACATTACCCTTGTTAAGTGCAGCCATACAGCAATTAATAATACCTAAACAGGGCGATTCATTAAGCGGTGCCCTTATTTTAGCGCAACAAAATTTGCATATATTTTTAGATAGGACAAACCAATGAGTTCTGAACACGCATTTGAACAACAACGTACTCTTCTTGAAGAACTAAATGGTATTGTTTCTGAAGGGCAAAACCCTGCCACACTCGATATTGATTTACTGGATAGCATACAGATCTTGACCAAAATAAACACCGAAGATCAAAAAGTCGCTGATGCAGTAAAGTGCGTAATTCCTGAAATTGCAAAAGCGGTTGATCATATTGTCACAGCGTTTAAGCAAGGTGGGCGTTTAATTTATATTGGTGCAGGTACAAGTGGACGATTAGGTATTTTAGATGCAGTTGAATGCGCGCCCACTTATAGCGTAAGCGATCAGCAAGTGATAGGTATTATTGCGGGTGGGGAAACTGCATTTAAAAAAGCGGTAGAAGGCGCAGAAGACAGTTTAACGCTCAGTGTTGATGATTTAAAAGCGATTAATTTACAAGCCAAAGATGTCGTTGTCGGTATTGCCGCCAGTGGTCGTACACCTTATGTACGTGCCGCGATTGAATATGCAAAATCAGTAGGGTGCAAAACAGTAGGTGTAACCTGCAACCCTAACTCGTTAGTTATGCAATTACCAGATATTGGTATTTGCCCAGTAGTAGGCGCTGAGGCAGTCACCGGTTCTACACGAATGAAGTCGGGCACAGCGCAAAAGCTAGTGCTCAATATGTTAAGTACCGCCAGTATGATCCGTACCGGTAAAGTGTATAAAAACTTAATGGTTGATGTGAATGCCAGTAATGAAAAACTACATGCACGCGCTATTCGTATCGTGATGCAGGCAACTGATTGCACGCATCAACAAGCGGTTGATGCGCTTAAGCAGGCAAAGCAAAGTGCTAAATTAGCTATTTTAATTTTACTAACAGGCAAAGACGCCGCCCAAGCGCAACACATGCTCATGCAAGCTGATGGTTTTTTACGTAAAGCGGTGGAACTTTAAATGTTGCTAAGGGTAATTATTTTACTACAGTGCTTATTATTAATTGCGTGCACGGATAGTAACCAAGCTCAAAGTAATGCAAAAGCAACGGCTATTAAAAGTCAGCCTATCTTGGTTGGTGCTGCACAATATGAGGCCTATCTCGGGGCTTTAAAAGACAAGAGAGTTGGGCTGGTTGTTAATCAAACCTCGCAGGTTGACGGAACTCACTTAGTTGATTTGCTCAGAGATAAAGGCGTGGATGTAGTTAAAATATTCGCCCCTGAGCATGGTTTTCGGGGGGATTATGATGCTGGCGCACATGTTAAAAATACCACAGATACTAAAACGGGTATTGATGTAGTATCAATTTATGGCAGTAATAAAAAACCGGATCCAGCGGTATTGAGCGAGTTAGACGTCATAATTTTTGATATTCAAGATGTAGGTGTGCGCTTTTATACGTATATCAGTTCAATGCATTACATGATGGAAGCAGCGGCATTACATAATCTTGAATTTATAGTGTTAGATCGGCCAAACCCGAATATCGCTTACGTAGATGGGCCAATTTTAGAGCCTCAGTTTCGTTCCTTTGTAGGCATGCACCCGATCCCTGTTTTACACGGTATGACTGTGGGGGAATTAGCTAAAATGATCAAAGGCGAGCGCTGGATTGATAAGGCAGAGCAGCTTAAGCTGCGTATTATTCCTGTTGCTAATTATACCCGCAACACAGAATATAAAGTGCCAATAAAACCGAGTCCTAACTTACCTAATGCGCAAGCTATTAACTTGTATCCATCATTGTGCTTTTTTGAAGCAACCCCGATATCAATTGGTCGTGGCACTGACTTTGCCTTTCAGGTTATTGGTTATTCGCCAGTGGGACTAGGGGAATTTAGTTTTACCCCGCGGGCAATTAAAGGCGCGTCTATGAACCCAAAATTTAAAGATGTTACCGTATTGGGGCAAGACTTACGTGCAAGTGCCATAACAGGTTTGGATTTAAATATATTTATTAATGCGTATACACAATTAACTCAAGCGAATCAGGTGTTTTTTGAACGACCAGATTTTATGGATAAACTCGCTGGCACAGATAAGCTGCGTTTAGCTATAAAAGCAGGTAAGTCAGAGCAGCAAATAAAGCAAAGCTGGCAGGCAGGGCTTACTACTTTTATGCAAAAACGTGAACCGTATTTACTGTATAAATACAACTCGCTTTATTAGCGATGAAGAATGGTTAGATAAGTAAACAGTTAAGCACTAAAAAGGCCACTTGTGTGGCCTTTTTAGTGCTTAACTTGAATATAGGTTAATTAGTTATTTATTTCTAAATTCACCCACTACATCATTAGAGTGTTCAAGTAACTTTCTACCTTGACGGCTTGATTGAGTCAAAGCAATAAAGAGAATATCGATAACAAAATCTTGTGCCGTACGTGCAAGAATCGACGACAACCGTACTGACTCTTCTTCAGCAACAGAGTACAACCTCACATTCGCTTGATCGGCAACCGGGTTACTACCAAACTTAGTAACCGAGATCACATAACTGTCGTTTTTCTTAGCTTGCTTTACTACTTCGGCAATCTCTCTGGTTACGCCAGATTCACTTATCGCGATGACTAAATCACCTTTACCAAATGTAGATACATAGGCTAGCTGTGCGTGGCCATCTGGTTCAGCTATTGCAGGCATACCTAGCTTTTGCAGCTTATAAGAGAAATCTTTAGCAACAAGTGCTGAACCACCTAAACCACATATAAGAATACGCTTAGCTGATTTTAATAAGCTAACAGCTTGTTCAATAGGCTGTGCTTCGTTTAGGTTTTTAGTTTCCGTTAAAACCGCTAATTTACTACTGAGTAGTTTTTCAGCTATTTGTTCTAACGAATCACTTAACGTAATTTTGCCGTGTAGTTTTGGCTCTGTTACTTCGTCATTGAGTGCATCGATTACAGCAAGTTTAAATGCAGGAAACCCTTTGTAACCGAGTTTTTGTGAAAACTTCACTACACTTGACTGACTTACTCCGACTACCTTTGCAAGTTCTACCGAAGATAGATTTCTAATGGCGTTAGCAGAGTTTAATGTGAAGTCTGCTAGTTTGGCTTCGCTGCTCGATAGAGACTGACGTAAGGCTTTAATTTTAACAAATGTAGACATGTTACTCGCTTATTTATGTATTTGGCGTATTTATAGCATTAATCGAAATAACTTTGTACTTATTTTGGGTTCAAATGTAACGATTTAAATTTTATTGTTGCTCTACTTGGTATAGTGAAAATAAATTATTTTAACAATTTCACCATAATTTCGAGAATAATATAAATTATTTATTGGAATAATATAGTTTTATTTGTACTGGCTTACAACTAAGTTCACCCACAATTGCCGAGTTTAAGTGTTTTATTACGTGTTTTTATAACAATGTCGATCACTAACTGTAAAGTTAATATATATATGTTATATAGATTATCTCCAGTATGTTGGTTGGGTTAAATAAATTATTCCAGTTTGGTTTTTGCTGTGATACTGTTTAGTGGGGAGAACATTCCACCTTGATAACGCTGTTTAGCACATGGCCATGTTGCTAGACACGTTTTCAATGACGTACCACATATTACTAAATAATAAATAGCAGGCTCAGTGGGAGAAACAACAGTGAAACTTAATAAAATAGCAATATGCCTTGCAATAGCAGGTTGTGCTTCAGCAAATGCAGCACAAGATGAGCAAGACGAAAAGAAAATTGAGCGTATTGAAGTCACAGGCTCAAGTATCAAGCGCACATCCCTTGAAGGTGATCTACCAATTACAATCATTAGCCGCAGTGATATTGATGCTGCAGGTATTAGCTCGGCAGAACAACTCATGTTGCAGCTAAATATTGGTTCTAATTCAAATGATGGTTTAGGGAGTAATACAGGGATTGTGAGCGGTGAAGAACGCGGTAATAATGGCGCATCAAGTGCTAACCTTCGACAGCAAGGTGCGGGTTCAACGCTGGTATTATTAAATGGTCGCCGAATTGCAAGTCATGGTTTAAAGGGGGCATCTGTTGATTTAAACTCAATTCCGTTTGCTGCAATTGAACGTGTTGAAGTGCTGCGTGATGGGGCATCTGCGGTGTATGGTACTGATGCTGTTGGTGGGGTCATTAACTTTATCTTGAAAAAAGATTACCAAGGCGTGCAATTAAACGCATTTACTGACATTACACAAGCAGGTGGCGGTAATATTAATCGCTTTAGTATACTTGCCGGTACTGGCGATTTAAACAGCGATGGCTACAATGTCATGGGTTCAGTATCGTATAAAAAAGTCGATATATTACGCGGCTCTGACCGTGATTTTACAAACACTTTCCAACCAAATCGAGGTTTATCGCCAGATACGCGTGGTGGCCCTTTTGCGTCAATCAATAACCGTGGTAACGGCGATGATCCAACCAATGGAAATTATAACTTAATTGGTACAGGGCTTATTGACCCCAATAACCTTGATGCACAAGGTAATCCATACGCTAATAATGTGCTTAATGTATTAGCACTTCCTGGACAGCCTGGGTGTGAATCAATTGAAGGCATGGGCGTTGATACTGGCGCACTGTGGAATCGCGAAAATGAAACACACAGTTGCGCATGGGATTACCCAAGAGCTGCGGTTTTACAACAACCAGTTGACAGCATTGATTTTGTATCGCGTGCTACGTTTAAATTAGATGAAGACACCGAGCTATTTGCTGAAGTTATTGGCTCAGAAGTGACTTCTAAAAAGATTTTTGAACCTAACCAAATTACGCCGTGGTCAATTGGTTCAGCAGGGTATTACCCAAGCACAGGTTCATCGTATAATTATATAGTTGATGCATTATCTGACTATTATGGCGCGGATCAGTTAAATATTGGTGCACCTATTGCTTATCGCTGGCGCTGTATGGATTGTGGTAACCGTGAAATCGAAACAACGACCACGTCTTATAAAGTACAGTTGGGCATGGAAGGCATTATTGGCGACTGGGATTACAAAGCCGGTATTTCACGTTCATCAAACGAGGCTGAATCAGAGCTCGGTGGTGGCTATCATTATACTGAGCTACTTGCGCAGGCAATTGGCAGCGGCGCCGTTAACCCCTTTTTGTTAGCGGGAGAAACACAAACTCAAGCGGGTATGGATGCAATTGAAGCAGCATCAGCGCGTGGCGTAACCTTATATGGCGGCGAAACAACCCTTACACAAATTGATGCGTCGATCTCAGGTGATACAGGTTTTGAACTTGGTCTTGGCGGCGACACGATTATGGTGGCAACAGGTATTGATTTACGCCGTGAGGGCTATAAGTTTAATGGGGATCGTCGTGAATCAGAAAATAGACCGGCCATCTATGGGGCGCCATTTGATAATGGTAACGAACTTGATGATGTTCACCGTGATATAAAAGCGGTATTTGTTGAAGCGCTTATTCCTGTAGTTGATAGTTTAGAGATTAACTTAGCTGCACGTTATGACCATTACTCAGGCTTTGGCGGCACAACTAACCCTAAAATTGGTGTTAAGTATCAGCCCATGGAAGAGTTGTTATTTCGTGGAGCATACAGCACAGGGTTTAGAGCGCCTTCGTTTAACCAGCTATTTAATGGCGTATCAGAGCAGCCGTACACAGGCTCCGATTTAGCTGATCCTGCTTCGTGCGCAAATGGCATCGTTGATGTGTCAAACCCTAGTTGCCAACCTATCACCCCTGCGTTAGTTTATGGCGGCAAAGAAGACTTAGGGCCTGAAGAGTCAAAACAATCGAGCTTTGGTTTTGTATGGGCACCAAGCAGCGAATTTAGCTTTAACCTTGATTGGTGGGAAATAATCACAGAGGGCACAATACAAACGCCAAACTTTCGTGATTTACTCGAAAATTACGAGACATTTAGCGGTAACTTCTTACGCGATGCACAAGGTAACTTAACAGGTATTGATATGCGTTATATTAATGCCGGTGAGCGTAATACCAGTGGTGTTGAAGTGGGTATGCAGGTCAATGGTCAGTTAGGTGCAGGCTTATGGGATATTAACTTCAATGGTAGTTATTTAATTGAAGATAAGAAAAAACTTCTTGATAGCATTGCATTTGGCGATAACTTAGTTGGCACTCATTCTCGTGGAAATATTCCACTTCGTTGGAAGCATACCATCGCCTTTAACTATACGCAGGGTGATTGGCGTCATAATGTGACACAAATTTACCGTGATAGTTATGCAGATGAAGTGCCAGCAGGCGTGCAATCGGGTGCAATTAGTATCGGTGAAATCGAAAACTATAACCCAACGGTATCAAGTTATTTAATTTATAACTACAGCGTAGCGTATACCGGGTTTGATAATGTAGGTATTACGTTTGGTATTAAAAACCTGTTTGACCGTGATCCACCGTTTACAGCTCATCAAAACGATTACTCACCAGGTGCTGCGTTTGATCCTCGTGTAGCGAGCGCGCGTGGTCGAGCATATACGCTTAATGCAGAATATCGCTTTTAATTGAGTGTATATAAGGCCAAAGTGTAATTAGGGAGACTGGCTTAGCGTTGTCTGAGTCAGTCATTTTGTAGGAGTATTAAATGCACAATATTAAGCAAGTGGTTATTGCTGGTGGCGGATCTGCGGGATGGATGACCGCAGCAGCGCTGAGTAAACTACTTGGCGAGCATGTAAATATAACCTTGGTAGAATCAGCGCAAATAGGCACTGTTTCGGTCGGGGAGGCCACGATCCCGCAAATTCGTCAGTTTAATCAACTGATTGGTATTGATGAAAATGAATTTTTAAGTGCCACTTCAGGTACCTTTAAGCTAGGAATCGAATTTATTGATTGGGGACAAATAGGGCAGCAATACATGCACCCATTTGGGCCATATGGGGTTAACTTAAATGGTATTGCATTTCATCATTACTGGTTAAAAAGTGTAAAAAACACCAACCCAGCCCCAATATTAGATTATTGCCTCGAAGGGCATGCCGCTAAATTAAACCGCTTTGACCGTATCGTAGGGCAAACAACCAAAGGGCATAGCACCCTTAACTATGCATTTCATTTTGACGCTGTTAAATATGCCGAGTTTTTATCAACGCTGGCTATTAAACAAGGCGTTAAACATATCCAAGGCACTATTTTACAGGTAACCATTGAGCCAAGTAACGGCCATATAAAAGATCTTATTCTTGATGATGGTCAGGTGATCAGTGGCGAATTATTTATTGATTGCACCGGTTTTAAAGGGCGCTTGATCAACCAAGCTTTGCATGTTGGTTTTGAGTCATGGCAGCATTGGTTACCATGTGATAGCGCGATTGCGATTGCCAGCGAATCACTCCCAGAGTTAAAGCCTTACACCCAAGCCACCGCTCATAAAGCAGGGTGGCAATGGCAAATTCCGTTACAGCATCGTATTGGTAATGGGCGTGTATTCGCAAGCGGATTTACTAGTGCAGAACAACAAATCGCGCAGTTAGCCGCGCAGTTACCTTCCAAGGCGATGACTGAGCCACGCCAATTAAATTGGCAAAATGGTCGTCGTTTAAAAGCATGGCAAAAGAACTGTGTGGCCATAGGGCTATCTGCTGGCTTTTTGGAGCCGCTAGAGTCAACAGGGCTACAGTTTATTCAGTCGGCCATTTTACGGCTGATCAGTTTATTTCCTAGTTGTGCAATGGCGAAGGTGGATGCGGATACCTACAATAGATACACTGAACAAGAAATTACCGCTGTTCGTGACTTTATTATCTGCCATTACAAGGTAACAAAGCGCAGCGACAGTGAATTTTGGCGTTATTGCCAACACATGGATGTACCGAATACGGTAAGTGAGCGACTTGCTTTGTTTGCACAAAATGGCCGACTTTTCAGAGAAAACAATGAGCTATTTAATGAGCTTAGCTGGTTTTCAGTATTACATGGTCAAGGTATTGAGCCACAAGGTTATCATCCGCTGGTGAATAGTTTGAGCGATGCAGCTTGTGAGCAATATATGCAACAAATAAAAACCATGATCGGGCAAACCGCGCGCTCACTTCCTATGCACAGTGAGTATGTTGCTCGCCATTGCCGGTATTCTAAAAGTTAGGGTTTAAAAAGCATGATGACGTTTTTATTTTATTTAAAAAAACTGGGGATTTTTGCCAGTGCAGCCTTTTTAGTTAGCTGTGCTTCAACGCCTTATGAATTTACTCAGTCAGCTAATTATAGCCATCGCGTTAAATTTTTAGTGATGCATTACACCGCTATCAATTATGAAAAATCAATGCAGGTACTTGTCGAAGATGGCGGATTGAGTGCACATTATTTAGTGCCTGAGTCAAACGATCCGAGCTACCCAGATGACGAACTTAAAATTACGCAGTTAGTCGATGAGCATGACAGAGCATGGCATGCAGGGCGTAGTTACTGGCAAGGCAGAGAGGACTTAAACGACCAATCGATTGGTATTGAAATAGTTAACATACCAACGTGTCATTCCCCAGAACTAGAAGAGCATGAATTAGATATACAATTGCAAAATGATGCCTCAAAGCTGTGTATTTACCCAGATTATGATGCTAAACAAATGGCGTTATTAATCGAGTTAAGTCAGGAGATTTTAGCGCGCCACCCTGATATTGGACCAACGCAAGTTGTTGGGCATTCAGATATAGCGCCCAGTCGTAAAAATGATCCTGGTCCACGTTTTCCGTGGTATCAACTCTATCAAGCAGGGGTTGGCGCTTGGTATGACAACCACACGGTAGATAAATATTGGCAGCAATTTAGTGTCGTTAAACCCTCTATAGGTTTAATGCAAAGCGCTTTACGTGGCTACGGTTATGATGTGCAAGCGACGAATCAACTTGATCCGCAAACACTCGATACTTTAAGTGCTTTTCAAATGCATTTTTTACCATGGCACGTTAGTGGTAACGCCGATGCACGCAGTGGCGCAGTACTGTTTGCATTAATGGAAAAATACTTTCCTAAAAAAGCAACCAAATTAATGGCGCAGTATAATCAAGAGCAAACCACAGTTGAGCCGCAGCCAAAACAATTAGCCAATGCACAAGTGGTTGCGTTAATCCCCGAACGAGACCCAAGCACACGTTTATTAGTCAATAATCGTGGTACGTTTAAAGCCTACAAAGGCCGTGGCCAGCTAGTGATTGAAAACAACACCGCCACCAGTGCCGATATTTATATCAATGGCGAAAAAATCAATATAGCCAGCCCGCTTCAAGCAAATAAACAATACACATACAGTTTAAGTAAACGCACGCGTAACGGCGTTAACACGTACAAAGTGGACAATGTATTGCCCGAAGGCGCAAGTTTAACCTTACGCTTTGCCTACCCACAGCTGAAAAAAAGCGCCAATAATACATACAATTTTAGTGCTGTAGATAAACTTATTAATGATGATATTGCAGCGGGATTTCCAGGGGCAGTGTTAGGCGTAATAAAAGATGGAAAATTAATAAAACTAAGTAGTTATGGCGATGCAAAAAAATACCAACGCAATGGTACTGCAATGCAATCGCCGCAAAAAATGCAAATAGGCACCTTATTTGATATTGCGTCAAACTCAAAAATGTTTGCTACTAACTTTGCGCTTATGAAACTTGTAAGTGAAGGCAAGCTTGATGTAAATAAGCCGCTTTTTTACTACTTACCAGAGTTTAGAGGGCGCGGGCGAGAGCAACGCTTAGTAAAAGATTTACTCACCCACAGTGCGGGGTATCCTGCGGTGGTGGACTTTCATCGAAAAGACAATAAATTTGGTGAGCGATTTTTCTCGCAAAATAGCTTGCGGACTAAAAATTTACTGTTAACAGGCGTGCCGTTTATCGCAGGGCGCAATGTTAAGCACTTGTACTCAGATATAGACTACATGCTGTTAGGCGTGCTGATTGAACGCATTACGCAACAAGCGCTGGATCATTATGTTGAGGGGCAAATCTACCAGCCGCTAGGCTTGCAACACACATTGTTTAACCCGTTACAAAAAGGGGTTAGTAAACATACTATTGCTGCAACGGAGCTTGCAGGAAACAGCCGTGGTGGCCGAATTAGTTTTGATAATATACGCACCGACGTACTGCAAGGGCAAGTACACGACGAAAAAGCATTTTATGCACTTGGTGGCGTAGCAGGGCATGCAGGCTTATTTAGTACCGTAGAAGATCTTGGTGTGCTTTCGCAGTTGCTATTAAATCGCGGCGGTTATGGCGATAAACAAATATTTACCCCGCAAGTGCTCGATCAGTTTATAGCACCGCAAGCGAGTAATGAAACTTACGGACTAGGCTGGCGAAGAGCTGGGGAACATGCTCAAAAGTGGCATTTTGGTCCTTACGCAAGTCCACAAGCGTACGGCCATACTGGCTGGACAGGCACAGTAACCGTTATTGATCCTGCGTATGACTTAGCCATTATTTTACTCACTAATGCACGTCATTCGCCTATCAAGGGCAATGACACCCATTATGAATTTGTTGGTAAAAAGTTTGAGACCGGAAAATATGGCTCAGTAATCTCACTGGTTTATGAGGCTTTGCTTAATCATTAATGTAATCACTCATTAAAGCCACTAACTTAAATCACTAGTCGAATTAAGTTGAGTTTATTGTGCAACTGATTAAGCTAGTGGGCTTGTTTATAAATAATTATAACAGCGGCGCAGTCGCTACTAAAAAGGTTATTGTATGTCTTGGTATTCAATTTTACCGCCGTTGATAGCGATTTTGATCGTGTTTTGGCGCAAAGAAGTGATTATGGCACTGTTAGTTGCTGTTGCTTCTTCAGAGTTTTTACTCGCCCTACAAGGCGATGGAAATACGCTTTTTAACACATTTATAAATACCATAGAGCGTATTGTGGCGGTGGCTAGTTCACCGGGGAATAGCCGTATTTTGATTTTTAGTATTTTAATAGGCGCATTGCTTGCATACATTCGTGAATCTGGTGGTGTGGCAGCAACCGTTAATGTATTGATGAACAAAGGCGTCGCAAAAAGTAAACGCCAAGTTGGTTACTTAACGATGTTCTCAGGCGTAGCCGTGTTTATAGAATCTAACTTAAGTGTATTAACCTCGGGTATTTTATCTCGTGGCTTATTTGATAAGTTTAAAATGAGCCGAGCACGTCTTGCTTACATTATCGACAGTACCAGTGCACCGGTGTGTATTTTAATTTTGCTTAATGGTTGGGGCGCTTATGTACTTGGCTTGTTAGGTAATTATGAATTACCAGAGTCGGCGGTGTCGGTGTTATGGGGCAGTATTGGCTATAACTTTTACGCTATTATTACTTTATTATTAGTTTTTTATACCATCACCTTTGATAAAGTGCATGGCCCATTAAAAAAAGCAGAAGAGCAATTAGAGCACCAAAAAGCAGATGTACAAGAAGAGGTAAAAGGCACCAAAGCACGCTATATGCTAGTGCCACTTATTACACTGATTGGCAGCATGGTCGGCTTTATGTACTGGACCGGTAATGGCGATATTGCCAGCGGCAGTGGCTCTAAATCTGTACTGTATGCAACTATTTTAGCGTGTGTTGTCGCGTACTTTTTAATGATCAGTTCACGTCAATTTACTCATCATAAGCTGGTGGATATCGGCTTTAAAGGCATGGGTGAATTACTCCCGTTGGTGGCTATCGTGTTGTTATCGCTTACACTTGGCGCAAGCTTAAAAGATTTAGGCACCGGCGTATTTGTAGCGGGACTGGTGGGCGATTACTTACCTATATACTTAGTTGTTCCGGTGCTATTTTTAACTGGCGCGGTGATCTCATTCACGACTGGAACATCGTGGGGCACGTTCGCAATTTTAATTCCAATTGGCGTACCGCTCATTCAAGCGTTAGGTTTACCGCCTTCATTAGTGATTGCGGCAATCTTAGGTGGCGGTGTATTTGGGGATCATTGCTCGCCCATATCTGACACCAGCGCGGTATCGGCCATTGCCTCCGGTTGTGATTTACTCACCCACGTTAAAACGCAAATGCCTTACGCACTTTTTGGCGGCGCACTCACGTTTATAGCGTACTTAGTTACGAGCATTATTGTGCTGTAAATTTACAATAATTAAATTAGTGAGAACAAAAGCCTGCAAATTTGCAGGCTTTTTTGTTGCGCAGGCGCTGCTGCTTCAGAGTTTGTTGTAGGAGATGGCTTCAGCCACGAATGATTTAATAGCAGTGATACCCAATGGGCTTGGTTTAAATTGTAAGTCGCCCTTTAGGGCGAAAAAGTGCATTTCACCACAGAGGGAACAAAGGCGCTTCGCTGCACAGAGGCTAAATATTCGTTGTAGGAGATGGCTTTAGCCACGAATTTTTCACTTAAGCATCACTTGTCGGGATAAATCCGCGACCTACATTAATAACCTTATTCAAGGTTTTTCATGCTGGCGACGGCAGCTTTTAACAACAGCTAAATCGGGCTGCCGCTTCAGGATCCGTCGTAGGGGCTGGCTTTAGTCCGAAAAATTATCATATTATTCAACCGCTAATGTTTTTCATAATCTAATTAGGGATAAATCTCTGCCTAAATTAAGGGCACATATTACTTTTTTGATAAAAAGTAAATACAGGTTGTAGCTTCGAATAATTCTGGCACGTAACGTTTTCAGGCTTAAAATCAGAAGCGACTCTTAGCTTAAATAATTAACTGTAATATCATGTAATAACCGCTTTTTTGTATCTTGTTTATATTTAGTGACGAATAAAATGACAAACCTTAGTTTTAATATCACGAAAATAAAGGAATAAGTTATGAAAACGCAAAAAGTTGTTGGCTATTGTAGTAACTGGATCACTCAAGAAAGTTTAAAGTCGCAGATAGAAGGTTATACACACGTTATTTTTTCATTTTGGATATCACCTGAAGATGGGGTTTTAGGTGCAGCTGAAGCTGCCGCAAATGATCCAGAGCTTATACAATATGTTAAATCACTAGGGAAAAAGTGCATACTTGCAGCTGGTGGTGAAACTTATAACCCAAATGTGACTGATTCAGCACAGGCAAGAGAGTACGGCTTGGCACTTGCAAAATATGCATTAGAATACGGCTACGATGGCGTTGATTTTGATATCGAGAATATTACAGCCTCAGAAGCTTTAAATTGGCTGAGTGAGGCTACAGTGACAGCTGCAGAATATTCGAGTGAGCAAGGAGAAAAGTTAATTATTTCTCACGCACCACAAGGCCCATACTTTCCTGAATACAGCAAGTTAGAAGAGCTAACACATGGCTACATCGATTTTTATAATATCCAATATTACAATCAGGGAGCGTGGGAGTATCAAGCATATGAGTCATTTGAAATGTTATTTCCATTAAAATATCAGAATATAAGCAATCCGACTTCAATTGAAAGCATTGCATCTCAAGGTGTTCCGCCAGAAAAAATTGTACTTGGTAAACCTATTACTGAAAATGATCTAAGCTCTAGTGGGTTTATTCCACTAGATCAACTCGTCGTCATTATTCGTCAGGCGCAAAGTAAAAACATTGCTTTTGGTGGGGTAATGGGATGGAAAATTGATAGCGATATCGATGGATTATGGGGCCGAACAATTGCGGCTACTCTAAATACAGCCTCTTAAAGGTAGCTTGCTGTAGTGGAATAAAAAATCAAAGAGCTTTGGTTTTATCAATTAGCGCACCCGATACAAGTTAGGTGCGCTATTTTTATTCAGTTGCATTTTGGTGACGGGTTTTTTCGAATTCCCACTGATTTTTAAACACTTGAATTCAAGTATTACGCGCTCTATTTTGGCACTACGCGGTATATACCCATGCCGTCAATTCCTAGGTATAAATCGCCGTTGGGGTGAGTTGCAATACTGCGCACTCTGCCAGCGCCTTCAAACAATTTGCTATGACCGATAATATTGTTGCCATCGAGTTCAAGCATGACTAAGTGTGCAAATTTCATTGAACCAACCACGATATTGCCTTTCCACTGGGGGTATTTATCGCTACTAATAAATGCCATACCCGAAGGCGCGATAGACGGCACCCACACCCAGTCAGGTTTTTGCATCCCTTCGCGGGTGGTCTCATCGGTAATTTTACTGCCATTATAGTTGATACCGAAAGTAACTACTGGCCAACCGTAATTAGATCCTGGTTTGATAATATTGACTTCATCGCCGCCTTGCGGGCCATGTTCGTGGCTCCAAATCACACCCGTTTTTGGGTGCATCGCCATGCCTTGCGGATTCCGATGACCATACGAATAAATACTTTTGCGAGCGTTTTCGTCATTATAAAACGGATTTGATTTAGGGATTGTACCATCAGCATTAATGCGGTGTATTTTTCCTGCATCGTGCTCTAAGTTTTGTGGATGAACATCGCGGTTGCCACGATCGCCAACAGAGAAATACAAGTAACCGTCTTTATCAAATTCAAGGCGAGAGCCATAATGGAACGTTTTTGTGGTGTTAGGGCTGCCATCAAACAGTAGTTGCTGATCAATTAACGTCATGTCTTTTAAGCGTGCGCGCATTATAGAGGTGTTATAGCCTTCGTCATCTCCTTCATAGCCAGAGTAAGAAAAGTATATCCAGCCATTGTCTTTAAAGTTAGGATCAAGCTCCACATCAAGTAGTCCTCCTTGACGCTCAGCATGTACTTTAGGTACCCCTTTAATGGCTTTCTCTAGCAGTTTTCCATCACGAATAAGCCTAAGATCACCCGCTCTGTTTGTGACTAACAAGTCTTGTTCGTTAAGCCACACCATGCCCCAAGGAATTTGCACGCCTTTGGCAACTAATTCAAGTTCATACTTATCGGCACTCGCGGCAACGGGAATAGGCTGCTCTGGCTGAGCGAAGGTATGTAACGAGGTAAAGCTTATAATAGAGGCAACTAAACTGGTGTAAATACACTTTTTCATGACAGTTCCAATTTATGAACAACAATGACATTAGATTAGCGCGATACAAGCAAAATTGTTATTAACTTTCACTAAAGTGCGATTAGTTTCATAAAATGCAAGGTAAATGACAGGGGTGTCGCACTGGTGTTTTAGGTGATGGCTTCATCCGAAAGGTTTAACACCAATGATAGATTAACCACCGTAGGCGCTGAGCTTACTGACGCATGTGATTGGTAGGTTGGGCAGAGTGCAATGAAACCCAATGTTTTTTTAAATTGTAGGTCGCCCTTTAAGGGCAAAAAGTGCATTTCACCACAGAGGGAACAAAGGCGCTTCGCTGCACCGAGGCTACATATTGGTTGTAGGAGTAGGCTTTAGCCACGAATTTTTCACTTAAGCATCACTTGTCGGGATAAATCCGCGACCTACATTAATAACCTTATTCAAGGTTTTTCATGCTGGCGACGGCAGCTTTTAACAACAGCTAAATCAGGATGCCACTGCTTCAGGATCCGCTGTAGGAGATGGCTTTAGCCACGAATCTTTTCCACCCGAGCATCACGCTTGATCCTTCAAATAGCTAATTGATGTAAACGCCGTGTATTCGCGATCCATGTCGAAGTCACGGTTTTCATTTCATCTATGAACTGAATTATCTATGAACTGAATTACTCATCAATTACTTATTATCAGGGCGTAATGACGAGGAAGGGTGTTAAACGTGAGATTAGTTTTTGGTCTTGGCAAGGTGCAAGAACTAAATATTCTGAATATTTTCATTGCTTACTTTAGATTTTAAGGCGACCTATTGGTCGCCTTATTTGTTTGTTAAAAGCTACTAATTACAGCTATATTAGTTTAAATTCTTTGTCATCAAATGTTAAAGCAAACTCATAAATACTCTTTCTATCTTCAAATAAAGTAACATTAGCTTCTAGCTCTTTCATATTATTAGTTACTTCTTCATAAGCTTGAATGAGCTCGAGTCTTTCTGATTTAGGCTTCTCTAGTGTAAAAAGCATATTGTGTGCTGTAACAGTTTTAGCTTGTATCAGTCGTTTGACTCGATTAATCCACTGCTCACCATGCTCAATAAGAGCTAATGGCTTAGTATGATTAAATGACAGAGGTTTAATCACTTTAGTTATATGGCAGTCCTTAGAAACAAATGGCATATCAATTTGTACACCAAGATCTCCAGATAGCTTTTGTTGGGTATATTGAACTCCAATGATATTCTTTTTCAAGTCCTGTCTTAAAGCTTTAACCATTTGCTGTTCACGGTATTCCTTTGTTACAAAGTTTCTTGCAATGTATTTACTGTAAAGCTGCTCTAAAGCTAATTTGGGATCTTCATGTAAAAGTGCCCTTGTTTCACTAAAGCTAATAATACCTTCTCTGAATCGGGTGACCTCTTCTAGTAATTCGACTTGTTGCTCACCATAAAATCTATTACCAAGCTCCTTAACTCGAGTTAGCTCTTTTTCAAAAGTAATGAGAGCGTGTCTATAAAGTTCACCGTTAAGGTCGTCAAAAAAGTCAGTGACACGAGAGAACCTTTTCGGCGCTAATTTAAAGTCAATAAATCCATTCTTAGGAGTGAAAAGCAGTACTCCAACATTTGCAAACTCTTGAGTTTCAGAGAACGGTATAAAACGTACAATTGCATATTTACATAGATATTTCATCGAATGTCCTCCCAAAAGTTTGATTGTTGAAATTGGTTTAATACTACGACTATTTCATTCTGAATACTATTCAAATCGTAGTGCTCTAGCCACTCTTCTGGTAATGTGTTAATTGCATCATTAATTATAGTCATAGAACTAAACATTCTTTGTTTATATTCATCTTCATTCAAAAGAAGTAGTTGTGGAGCTTGCCAAGCATTTCTACCTATATGTACAGACTTATGGCTTGCTAGCGAGAATTCTGTCTCGAAAGAGAGGTTATGGTCAAGGACAAATACATTTTTATTTAGGGGTTCGTGAAATAAATTAGGGTTACCACCCAGTTGAGTTAAATTACGGTCATCATTTTTAATCCAATAATCAAAAATATATAGATCTCGCAATATATCTTGAGGTAAAGAGTCCACCTGTGAAAAAGTAACGTCTTGTATATTAGGGATGAATTTAGAAGCAAAGCACATACCTGAACCTAAGTCATCATAGCCATATTCTACAAGAGCATCATCTACATAAATAAGATCAAAATCAGGGTTTGGTAAACCAAACTCTCTACACAAATGCGCAGCTATCCATTCTTTAATGAGTCCTTCAGGCGTAGCACGATAACCTTTAACAATATATTGGGAGCCATCATCAGCATTACACAAGAAAGGGGCAGTTTGCCCTTGTTTCATCTGTCTAACAATTTCATTGACTGCTAACATTAATTTCCTTCCGAGCTTGTAGCGCTAGTTAGTTTTTTCAATACATCAATTTAAGTTTACACGCTTGTTTGATCGATAACTACTCATGGTATGGAGTGTTTTTCTACAGTTACTATTCATACTATGACTTACTTCAAAAACATGAACAAAAAAAGTGGGGCCGCAAGGGTAGCTGTAGGTATACCGTTTGTTTTGAAAGCTTAACCTACTCAATAAAAGCTGAGGTTGCTCAATATTAACCGATCATATATAGAGAAACTATGCTCCAAAACATATTTGGATATATTAAAGTTGATTACAACAAGAAGATAAGGCATATTTCGTTTGGGTATTTAAGCCCTGAGAAATATGAACAACTGAATGTCGCTTAACCAAATGTCCGCTCTGACTGGATAAGAACTATGACTGCCTTATTTTATATAACTCCTAAAAACCTTTTTATTTTATATTAATATCTGCTACCCCCTACACATCTTCACCCCGTTCCCTGCATGCTTGAGTGCGATTATATGCCCTTGGCCATTGTGGGCCATGGCGAGCATGTCGCCGATATTTATATCACTTTCAACAGCGTGTTTGGTTTTTAAGCTATTCAATAACGAGTCTTTTATTTGAATGAGTACTTCGCTGTGGCAGCTGGCGATGTACCAGTCGTTGTCTACTTTAACTAATTGCCCGTATTCAATATAGCGCTGTTGGTGTAGGCGCAGGTCGCTGGCGAGTTTGTCGTCGAGCTGTTGTTTTTGGCTAGTTATTTCACTTGAATAACTGCCCGTATTATCTACTTGGTGAACTTCAATAAAATGATAGCCGCTGTGTTGCATGGCAAAGGTGTTGCGCGATTCGTCATGAACAGGGGTGTTAAATACGGTAAAACCCAATACTACTAATGCGCAGGCGAGGCCGGTCATTTGCAGGGGTAATAAAAAGCGGGCTGGCTTTTTAATTGGTGCTTTAGTTAATAGTGCATGCTGCTCTGGCGTTAACGTGTGTGCTTTTTTACGCTCGCTAAAATGCTGTTTAAGCTGTTGGTCAAATTGCTCGTTATGCTTGTTCATCGTCAGCTCCTATTATTATTTTTAAGTTTTGTTTTGCATAACGTAGCCGTGTTTTAACGGTTTCATGGTTGCTTTGGGTGATCTGTTGTATGTCTTCAAGCGAGAAGCCTTCTTGCTGTAAGCTAAGCGCTTCGCGTTGTACAAAGCTCAATTGCATGAGTGCACTATTAAAGGCGGCATAGTCAAAGGTCTGTTCGCTATTTGGAGCGACGATGACTGTGTTGTCTTCGAGTTCAACAAAGCGCTGCTGCTTACGAAACTCGTCAATTAATGCATTACGTGCTAGGCGAAAAAGCCACGCTTTTGGGTTGTCTTGCGGTTGATAATACTTACGTTTTTCCATCACTTTGAGCCATGTTTGTTGGCTAATATCAAAAGCGAGTTGCTCGTTACTTTGGGTCACTAAATAGTGATAAAGATCATTGCCAAACAGGGCGACGAGCTTAGTTAAGTGGCGATTGTCGCCACTTTTTGCGTAGTCAGCCAAATGATCTTTATTTGGCTGACTAATAAACCATGATTTTAAGCTCGCGATCATAGGCACCTTACTTTGTTTATTATTGAGTGTGCTTTTTTATTGAGTTTGATCTAATTTAAAATCAAGCTGTACACTTTGGTTTGTTTGCACTTGTGCTACGCCATCAATCACTTTTGGGCGGTATTTCCAGCGCTTTATTGCGCGTAGTGCTTCGCGGTCAAAAATACGTTTAGGTTCGGCATTCGTTACTTGTGCGTCAATTACTTCACCCGTTGCAGATACATTAAAGCTTAATTGTACCCAACCTTCAATCCCTTCACGCGCGGCTACGGGTGGGTATTTGGGATTTATACGTACAATGGGAGTGGCATCGCCAGTTGGGCGTTGTAAGGTGGCTTTAATATCGCCGCCTACTTTGCCAATGTTTAAGTCTGGCGTAAATGTGCCAGTAATAATATTAGTGTCTATGCTTGGCGGATTACGCTGCGGTGTTTTTGGCGGCGTTTGCATTTTAGGTGGTGGCGGTAATGTTTGCTTTTGTTGTACTTTTGTATCTTCTGGAGCTTGAAACATTTCTACAGTGATTGTGTCGCCGTTGTTTCTTGGGGCGCGCTGTTCGCCGCTTATTAAATACTGCATAAATGCAAATGCGGCAAAGGTCATTAAGCCACCGCCAATAATCGCGGCTGATGTTTTTAACGCTACGGGCTGTTGTGGGATTGTAAGTGTGTGCATAAGCATTTCCTGTGTTTGTTATACCCAAGCATCTGGGCGTTTCACAGGTAAAACGGTTGTTAAATCAAAAAGGGGTGAAATATTTTTAAAAAGTTTCGTCATTGCGTGTAGTGATTGGCTACAATGGCGGCTGAATCCTTTTTGTTTTTAATCTTATTAGGCTGTTATGCAACTTATTCAAATTGATAAAGCTCGTTATCGTAAGCATTTAAATCGCGTTATTATTGGCTGTGGCCTTGCTTTGGCCGTTGGCAGTTTGGCTATTTCACAAACTCTTATTGCTTTGTTTCCTGATGAAAGCGGCAGCCATTTTCATTGGAATTTAATTGGCGTGGTTATTACGAGCTTAATAATTGGCTGGGCACTTAATAAATACCGTACTCACGATTATATGACTGAAGTTGTTTATGTGTGGGAATTAAAACAAGCGCTTAATAAAATAACCCGTAAATTGGCAAAATTAAAAGCCGCAGGGCGAGAAGGTAATCCTGATGCGCTATTAGCTATTCATTATAGTTATGCGGGCTCGCGTTTGTTATGGCAGCTTGACGATAACACCATCACTATGGATGAGCTTGCTATTAAACAAGCAGAGCTAGATAGTGTGGCGGCTAAATTTAATGTGAGCTTAGACGCTAATAACTACGATCCTGCAATTTTAAAGCAGTTTTAAAGCAGTTTTAAGTAATATACCCATGAAAAAAATTGAAACAATCTTACTTGTTTTAGTGAATTTAATTAGGTTATTATCAAAAAACATACAATTATAAATGGTTTATTTAAATGAAATTAATTTTTGCAACAACATTGCTTTTTTTATCAGGCGCAAGCCATGCAAACGATGTTAGTTTTTCGATTGGCGGTGGTTACCCTTACGTCGCAGTGCCTGAGATTTCTTTAGCGACAAATGAGGGAGCACAGCGTTGGTATGCTAATTATAAAATTGGTTTAGATGATGGCTTTTCGGCTGGTTTTGAACATGCCTTAACGAGCGATAAAAAACATGCCGTAGGTATTGTTGTTGGTGCATTAGGTGTGCAGGATGATGGTCATCAATGCCCTTTAGAATCTGAAGATGACAGTATTGGCGATGCATTTGGTAATATTTTTGGCTGCGCGGCATCTGGGATATTTGATAGAGAGACCACCAATGGTGTAGGCGTGAGTTATAGTTACCTTTTTAGTGGTTTAAATGAAGGCGGTTGGCGTGTTCGTTTGGAGTTAGGTTATGGCGAAGGCACTAACAGTAACGAAAGTCGCGCAGATGGCGGTGTGAGTATTAGTTACGAGTTTTAATATTAGTTTCAAGTAATAATTGAGTAGGCTTTAATAATAAATTTCAGCCTACTCAAACACTATTAACAGCCTTCTACTGTTTAACCTTCCTTTTTGTTATATAACACCTAAGTTCGTTCTTCTGTTTCAGTTTCTTAAATTAATAATAAGTCCGTTTGTGCATTATAATCGGTTGTTAAAAAATGCTGGTTAAATAAAACGAAATGGCCTGGCTTTACGTATTGAAGCAAATAAAACTGCTGCATTGTTTAGGAAGTTGCTGTGAATAAAATAAATCCAAAAAAATTACGAAATAGTAAGTGGACGGCTGTTAAGCCAATTAATAAAGAAAAACACTTTATTATTGTTGATATGGAATTTGATGAAGAGGGCGCTGTAGTGGCTTGTGTTATTGAGGCGGTTATGTCAAAACGAGCGGTTGAAATCGATTGGCGCGATTTAAAAGACACCGCTAATTGGTTACAAGGTTGGCGGTAATACAGTTGATTAAAATTGAAAAACCACCAGCGTTATCACTGGTGGTTCGAGAATCTAGATAAAATAGCGATTACTATTTTAATTCAATCCACGCCATGTTCCAGTAAAGACCTACACCAGGCTCATACTGATTTGAACCTTCAGACCACTGTACGCAATAACCATTGTATGGCCATGGCTTACACTGATAAACCTTACCATTTTTAGGTTGTAACACGATTGTATTAGCTTTGTAGCTGCTTAAATTTTCAGGGAAAATAAAGTCAGCATCGGTGTTTGGTGGCGTCACTGGTGGAACGGGTTCTCCCGGCGTACCAGTGCTTTGTTCTGCAATATTTAAGTGGAACGATTTTTTGTCGGTAGTGCCATTGTGTGCAACATAGCTAATTACTAAATTGTAGTGACCAGCTTGGGCATGAGGGTAATCTAACGTGAGTTGTGATTGCCCCGCATCCACTTGATACGTTTTACTTTGCACACTGTTATATGACTTGTTTAATGTTGCAGAAATAACGGCTTTAGTGCTGATATTAATAGTAAAATCAAAACTAATAGCGCCATCTTTGATGACGTAGTTATGGGCTAAACCACTCACAGTAAAGTTTGGTTTAGGCAGTGGCGCCATTTCAAAAGCAAGCTCAACTGAGCTTATGCCAGAGTTACTTTGTGCGAAGATTTCATTGCGACCAGAGATTGGCTCAATATTTTTATCTTCATTAAGTTGACCTGCTTGTAGCCATGACTGTGACTCGTTAATTTTTTGCGCTAAAGCAAGGGTCCAATTTTCACTAAGACCTTGCTCTGTGGTTGTTATTTCTAACACGGTTTGTAAAGAGGGTAATTCTTTAGAGTCACCAAATACGCGAGTTTTTACTTTATCGCCTACTTTTAAATCACGACCAGTGCCAATATCGCCTACATCTTGCCACGACACATTGCTGGTATCACCGTTATCGATCATCACATCAACAACATTATAAAAGCTCATTGGAGTATCTGCTACATCCCATACGCCCAGTACAATGTGGTAACCGCTACGATCTGACGGTACGTTACACAGATGTGTTAATTGACGCGGTGGCTGTTTGTTGTAGCTTTGGTATTCGCAAAAAGGAACCGCTTCAAATTGGTCGCGGGTTAATGGGCTATTAGGGTTCCACGATTTTTTAGTAATAAAATAACGCCAGTCACGAGATGAATGAGCGGCTGTTAGTGTCCAGCTAAACTCATTTGGACCCGCTTTAATATGGCGTTTTGTCCAGCGATTGATTGATTGACTGTCAAGTTGACCAAATCCGCGAAGGCCTGCACTGGCAATATGACCATCAACAGGGCCTGATTCAGGGAAACGATCTAGCCCTTCTAGGCTTTGTGGTTCATAAACAACATTGCCGCAATTGGCGTTTTCGCGTAGGCGGCATAAGTAGCCACGAGATTCTGGTTTAGAAATATAACCATGGGCTGATGCGGTATTTGAAACAGGAAGTAACATTGCTAATGCCAACGGTGATATTGCGAGCAATGTTTTATGTAGTATGTTCATTGTGATCCTAAAAAAGCTAAATGTAATTTAATTTGACGCGCAGAATAAGCACAAAAATGTACCTTAAGTTTATTCTGCTCGTACCTTTTATGGTAACTTTGAGGTGTGCTTTACACAATAAGCTTTAAGTTTGAAAAGTAGAGGTTAGGTGTGTTTTTTAGTTGTAATGGGTTGGTTTTTTTGTGGCTGGTAGTTATTTGGTGTTGTATTTTTCTCTAAAACATTAAATTAGAGCTCGTTGTGATCTTGTGTGTCGTAACGTAATAGGTCGCCTGGTTGGCAATCAAGGTGTTGGCAAATAGCGTCTAAAGTACTAAAACGAATCGCTTTTGCGCGGCCAGCTTTTAATACTGATAAATTTTGTGGGGTAATGCCAATTGCATTTGCAAGCTCGCTAGATTTCATTTTTCTCTTCGCGAGCATTACGTCTAAATCGATAATAATTGCCATTAAATTACTAACTCTTGTTCTTGTTGTAATTGGTGTGCTTGTTTCATTACCCACGCGATGACGTAAATAATTAATCCAGCTAACAAACCAATAATGTCTGTGTCATTAATTGACACCATTCTACCAAGTCCACTGCCGGTTACATAATTAAGTAGTGTAAAAAGTAGTGCGGGGTAAATGGCAACAATAATAAATTGAGCAAGTAAAACAGTACCAAGCCAAGTAAAGCAGCTAATATTTTTTGGGTTAAAAAAGAGTCCTTGGCGATAAAGGTAAAATAACCGAATCAAAATAATATTAATTAAAATAAAAGGCAGTAGTTGCAGTAAACCTAACCAAATTACAGCATTGAAGTTACTTTGTGTTAGTTGTTTAGCGGCTGATGCCCATGATCCGCTTACCTCAAGCCCAATCCACATGTTAGTGCCGTTTTCTTGGCTAAAATTTAATAGTGGGGTATCGCTGATCAGCACAATTACAGTGGTAATGAGCATCGTGAGTAAACTGAGCAATAGCAGCGTTAAAATGATATTGCTCATCCAAATTATTTTTTTCATTGTTATAGACTATTTGGCGTTAATTGGGCTAATAATACCTCATAATGCTTTTTAAGTTCAGCACCATCTAGTGCATCACCGTGATGTTTTCCCTGTGCGATATATAATTGTTTATGTTTTGATGCTGAATGCGCGTAAAGATCTTTAGCAAGAGAGCTTGGCGTTTGTGTGTCTTTTTCGCCTGTAATAATAAGTAAAGGTGCAGTGTATTGCTCCATGACTTTAAGGTTATCAATCTTGCGTAACTCAGGTGAGTAGCTCAGCTCAATAAAAGGCTTTGCGTACCAAGGGATACGAGATTGTGTCATTTGCTCTACATTGGTTACACTGCCTTCAAGTACTAGGGCTGCGACACTTCGTTGGCTGGCAACATAACTTGCTATCATGCTTCCTAATGAGTGACCGTGAACAATAATAGGCGCATTAACAAGTTCACTGTGTTGCTTTGCAAAATCAAAAACGGTTAACGCATCCTGCTTTAAATTATCAATAGTGGGTTTCCCGTCACTAAGCCCATAGCCTCTGTGATCGATCATTAATATATTCGTTTGTAAAGGCAAAAGTGCCGTTGCAGGCTCGGCCCCGGCTATATTGACTCTAAATTGATTGCCACCAAAATATAGAATAGTTGCTTTAGCATTATCTATGGTTATTAACGTTCCTCTTAATTGAATACCATCTTGGCTAGCAATCGTTATAAGTTGTGTTTTTGCTGAGCGATTAATAGCTTTCAGATCAGAGAGTTGTATCCGTTTATCTGGCTTAATAAAGTGAGACTCTTTAAGGCTTATGGTAGTACAGGCTGCTTGGCTAAATAGCAGTAGAGTAAGTGATATTTTGATAATTATTTTTAACATGGTAGCTCCTTTAAAAAATTTAATATGTCAGGTTCGTTACTTTTAATCAATCAAAAGTTATCGTTTAGCGGTAATTTTATTGTTTTAAACTTCAATGTTCCACCACTGTAGTTATAAATGTGATGATGAAATTAACCAAAAAATGGCTGATTTAATAAGTAAAGAGGAAGGTGATTAAGCTTTTATTAAAGAAGTTTTATAGTTTGGTAAGTAATAGGTTTTTTATTTTTTCAACCTTGTAAACTTTTACTTGTGTAAGTATTTAACGAATAAGTTGGATAGTATTGAGTATCGCCGCTAGAGGGAGATTGATTGTCAGAGCATAAGTTAACTATTTTTTACTGCGCGGAGCTCCTAGTACAATAGCCGTTTGGCAAATGCATACCGATAAAAATGCGCTGACACCCAATGCCCCCCCAAAGTTATTAAATCTCGGTATTAAATGTTCAAACAGTACTGAAAAAATCAAACTGGCTGAAAATAAAGTGTAAATACCAAAGCGTTTAGGCGCACTCATGCCGATGAAGGTACCGCCAAAAAAAATTGCACTGTAAAGCTGTGCATCAACGTCACTCAAGCTCAATAGCAGATAAGCGCTAATTGATAAGATTGCTGATGCACGAATGGCATCAAGACGATTGTGTTGTGCTAGGTAAAAAGTTAAGAATGCGCCAAGTAACGCAAGTAGTGCAGATATAAGGCTCATAAAACAATCCCCTTAGCTAATACAAATAGAGCTACACTGACAAATGCAATACTTCCCAATCTACCACCAAAGCCTGTAAATAGCTTTGTTGTTAATACATACAAAATTGCGCCAATCAATGAAATAATGGCAAGCTCCCAGTAGCTACTTATTAAACCCTGTGAACACATACCAGCAAAGCTCCCAGCATAAATAGCCGCATATGGGTGATTACCAGAGCTTTTTGGAAAAGGAATAAAGCTACCAATAAGCCCTGTAAGGCAAGATGCAATAACCACAGGTACCATAAATTGTGTATGTAAGGTGTAACACGCAATAGAGCCCATAAAAAAAGCAATGTATTTTAGGATGAAAAATTTGGTCATAGCGCAGTGTTAAAAATAGGGCTTACTTGTAGTTTTAAACAGTAAAGCATTTTATTGTTAGGATCATTCATTTTATTTTACGATGTTTAAATATGGTTGTTCGGTTGCTATTTGTTTTTCAGGTTCAGGTAACTGCCATTTTTTTAAAATTGCTTGATATTGGCCACTCTCTTTTATTTGTTCAATCGCTAGCTTAATTGCTGATGCCGTTTGCTCATCTAGATTTTTGTTTGCAGCAAAGTAGAGTGTGGAAGGATAATCAGTTAAATGAACATGCTTTTTTACTTGGTTAGGGTCTAAACCAATAAGTTTTAATTCATTTTGTAATGTGAGTGTGTTAGTTAAAACAAAATCAACTCGGCCTTTATAAAGCATATTCCACAATTGAGAGTAATTACTTACGAGTACTAAGTTATTACTCTCATCAAAACCAGCACTTCTAAGATAATGCTCGCTTGAGTAACCCCTAATCGTACTGACCCTGTAAGCTCTTGCGGCTTGAAGTGAGGGGGTCGAGTATTTAAAATCCTTTAGGCTTACTAAATATGCATCTGCAAAATAGACTTGACCGAGCCATTGAAACTGACTTTCACGAGTTGGATTTTTTAATAACGACATCATGATGATATTTGGGTGTGTTTCAAATTCATGAAAAGCGCGTGCCATTGGCATTATTTCAAATTTACCCGTTAATTTTGCTTTTTTTAAAACGGCTTTTGAAATATCCACTAAAGCACCAACCACTTCACCTTCACTATTTTTGAAGTGATAAGGAGGTAAGTCTTCAGCTACGAATGTTAACGATGTTGCTAAACCAAATGGGCTGTACAGTAGTAAAATGAAGGTTAGTAGCAGGTTGCGCAATATAAATGCTCTCTTTTTAAACAAGCAGAGTGCAGTTTAGTGAAAGTTAGCCTAAAGGTATAGAAATTATTAAAATACTTTATTCTTTATTCGTATTTTAACCACAAGTAATGAATTTTTATATACTCTTTTAGGTAACTTCTTTGCCTTCATGCCTGGCTGCTAAATCATCGAGCTCTGCGCATGTGTAGTCAAATTCTGCACTGTCAAAGTAATAGCTAACCTTAACATCAAAACCACCATTTAAAAGTGTGGTTTTTACATCTGCAATAGGCCAGTGTTTTAATTCATTTAAAAAACGGTTAGCTACTTGACCTGACTGGAAACGATAGCGAATTTCTGATTTCATATTTAATAAGTGTAATTTAAAGCTATTTATCTCGTAGTTTGTGGATTTGGCAGGTTTAGTCAAGTTTTTTACGCTTATAGATCTGCAATAAAGCATAAAGTTGCGATTATTAGCATTGGTTTTCAGTTACTTTTGCTTTAACGTAAGGGTCTGAAAATAAAATATAGATGTGAGTAGATTAAAAGGTATGACTAAGTACGGTATAAGTGTGCTATGAAAACGCCAAAACAGATTTTACCGTTAATAGAGGACGGTATAGTTGATGAAGTCATCAGCCAATTAATGAGTGGTAAAGAAGCCTCAGTGTATGTAGTTCGCTGCGGTGAACATATTCGCTGTGCGAAAGTATACAAAGATGTACAACACCGCAGTTTTAAACAAGCAGTAAAATACCAAGAAGGACGCAAAGTACGTAACAGCCGTCGTGGCCGTGCGATGGAAAAAGGCTCTAAATTTGGCCGTAAAGAACAAGAAAATGTGTGGCAAAATGCTGAAGTGGATGCGCTATTTACACTCTCACGCGTTGGTGTAAAAGTTCCACAGCCGCATGGTTGTTATGATGGTGTACTGATCATGGATTTAGTCACCGATAATGATGGTGATGTTGCGCCGCGCTTAAATGATGTAAATTTAACTGCTGAGCAAGCAATTGAAGATCACGCTACTATGGTGCATTACATTCGTTTAATGCTGTGTGCAGGTATTGTGCATGGTGATTTGTCTGAATTTAATGTGTTAGTTGATAGTTATGGCCCCGTAGTTATAGATTTACCGCAAGCGGTGAATGCGGCGGCAAATAACAATGCGCAAGAAATGTTTTTACGCGATGTACGTAATATGCGCTTGTATTATGGGCAGTACGCACCAGAAATACTCGACACACGTTTTGGTGAAGAAATGTGGGCATTGTATCAAGCGGGTGAGTTAACCGCTGAAACGGTTCTTTACGGTAATTTAGTCGATGATCATGCTGCTGCTGATGTTGATTCGGTTCTTGATGAGATCAAAGCTGCATTTGAGCAAATGCAAGAAAACCAAGAACGGATAAAGGCTGCACAAGCACCTGACGAAGAGTAAAGATATCGCGTGTTATACGCTATGGTCAATGTTAAAGATGCGCGCTAACAGCCTTAAATTCTGTTAGACTGCGCAGCCTTTGGCGACTCGCGGTGAGTTGCTTTAAAACGACAGTTAGGAACGCCGGTGTCAAAATTTTTCTATCGCGGTAAACCCGATATTATGGGTAAAAATAACCAAGGTACTTATAAGCCTAAGCCAAATGTAAAACCTGGTAGCGAAGAAAATCCGCTGGTTTTACAGGTGCAAAGCCCTGAGCGCGAACGTGAAATAAATGCTATTTTGGTAGCCAATGATTTATTTGCTGATATTAAAGTTGATAGTACGTTAGCTGAAGACATTGCTCCTTTGGATATCGTACTCAACAAACCCGTTACGCAAGTTTTTGAGAAAACACCACAACGTAACGATCCATGTTCGTGTGGAAGTGGTAAAAAATATAAAAAGTGCTGTGCTTAACTCGATTAAATAAGTTTAGCTGTAGTTGAATAAACCATCCCAATGGCTATCGAGCTGAGCTTTCGCTTGGCTTAACTCAACACTAAAGTAATGCTGTTCAATAACAGTAACCAGTTTCATTTTTGTTAGCTTGTTCAGTGCATCAGTAATTTCAAAATCAAGTTCACATTGGTAGCTATTTTTAAACCAGTCTTCAATCTTTTCATCAAGCGCTTGCGCGGTTAAACCTTGCGGTGACTTTAATAAGAAGGTGTAGGCAAGCAGTGCTTCTTTAACGTCTTCTTCTTCGGCAGAGTCTATCAATGTATGAAATACGCCTGCATTGTTGTCTAAATTTTTAAAGTACAAGTTATCAGTGAGTGCTTTCATAAAACGAATTTTACGGTTTTTAAATTTACTCCATTCTTTAAAAATAAAGCTAGCAAACACGCCCATTCCAATAGCAAAAGTAATAAAGTGCTGTTGGCTCATATGTACTTCTTCATTACGCCAACCTCCCCAAAAGGCTAATAAAGCGATTAACAATAAAATAGACGCGCCAAGTTTCGTCACTAATACTATCGCGCCGCCAATGAGTGCTGATGTGGCAATGACCACTTTATCAATCGGGCGCATTTTAACTTCGCTGTTTGGAAACAACATTTCTAGGTCTGCTTTAGGGACGTTTTGAAATAATTTTATGATGGTCGAATTAGGCTCATAACCCAGTGTTTTTTTGTTTTTTGCAGTAAAGTAATCTGCCCCTTTAAAGCGAATAAACACCGCAACGCGTTCATAATTTGTAAATTGTAGAGTGTGTGTTTTTAATCCCCACCATGAGCGAAGTTGCTCAGTTTTTTGGGATTCACCTCTGCGATAAAACACGACTTCAGCAAAATCATCAAACTCAACGGCTAAACGTACTTTAAAGAGTGACTCTTCACGCAGGGCATCTTGTAAATCGTCAGAAGTGATCTTTTCGTAGTTTGCTGCATTGAGAATGCTTGCAAACTCTTTAGCAAATTCAGCCTGATGAAGGGCTTTTTGTTCATCAGAAATTAGTCCGAGTAAGCGAGTGTCTCTGTTTGGGTCAAAAGGGGCATAGTTATGTTTAAGTGACTCAAGTTGGTGATGGTATTGATTATGTATCAAGCTTGCGAGTAAATGGCTAAATTGCTTGAAGGACTCAGTATCTTGTTCGGTAAGCTCTTGGGCACAGAGATCGACAATATCGTGCTTTGTGAAGGGAATAAATCGATCGTTTGACATACGGTGCGCTTTTACATACTTATTAATTCATAGATAGTAAAAAATAAAACTTATAAATGCGACATAAATCTGAGACTTAACTTATGATTGCATGTTAAATAAAGCACATTGAGATTTTTTAATGTTTTATTGTTGGCATGGCTATTTAATGTAATAGTGCATATTTGTAATTAATCTTAAATGGCGTGCGACTCCTCTTTATGTATATTAAACCCTTAAAGCAGCTTTTTACTGTGTTGTTTGTTGTGATGATTGCCGTAGTAATAGTTGGTTATTTATCAGAATATCATGTGCTTGAGCAAGATATATACTTTAATGGTGTTGCGACTGATGCAATAAATTTATTAATTGTTATTTGTATATTTTGGCTGGTTCAGTTATCTCACTTGGTGATAAAAACGTATTTTTTCTTAAGCTTAGGTTTGTGGTTATGGACTACAGGATTGCTTTTTGATTTATTAGATGAAGTACTCTTTCAACCTAAATGGATTGGTATTTATGTTGAAGATATGTTTCGTACATCTGGCATGTTAGTGACAGGTTACGGCTTATTCTTAGCTATGCAGAATTTGGCGCAAGCTCATCAACAGCTTTCTAAAGAACTAATTACGGATGATTTAACTAAAGTAGCTAATAGGCGTTACTTTTACCAGTATGTGAAAAACAATGAGAGTAAGCCTTACAGTATTTTTATTGTTGATATTGATCATTTTAAATCAATTAACGATGAGTTTGGGCATGATATCGGTGATCATGTTTTAAAAGAATTGGCTGTTCTATTTGCGAGTGAGTTTAAGGGCGATGCTATTTTTGCTCGTATCGGTGGCGAAGAATTTGCCATTTATTACCCAAGTACGTGTATGGCAGATATCACAGCAATCACACAGCGCTTGCTAACTCTTGCAAGTACTGTTGATGTTGCTGCAACTCGTAAGTTAAGTGTTAGTATTGGTGGTTCAATAAAGCAAGCTGATGATTCGTTGATAGAGGTTATGAAGCGTGCAGATCAAGCGTTATATAAAGCTAAAAATAGTGGCCGAGGACGTTTTGAAATAACATAACACCTGTTGTTTTAGTAATAAAAATACCTTCCAATATGTACAGAGTTAAAGGCCAATTTTACATTTGATGGCCTCACTCCTCGTTTTTTAATAATTCACTTATACTAAAACCCTTTTATATTTAGCAGGTTAAGCTTTGTTTTTTGTTTGGCACTTAGATTGCAAAGAGTAAAGCTGTAGTGCATAAGAGTGGATTTAGTAAGGGTATTATCGAAGAGGATATTTCACATATTGCACCATGTATTTACTCGCTTTTACATAGAATTAAATTATCTATTTTTGGGTGCACAAGGAGTTAGGATGTCTGTTGGGAAAAGTATAAAACAAAAAACTCGTCAATTTATTGATTCTAAGCATATGCTCAGCGGGATCACGGTTGCGTCATTTTTAGAATCAACTATCGTGCCTATCCCATTAGAAGCGGTAATGGTTCCTTTAATGCAAGCTAGGCGTGAAAAGCTTTGGCTAATTGCCCTAATGGCTACTATTGGCTGTATTTTTGGGGCCTTAGTAGGTTATGCCCTAGGCTATTATTTGTTTGATATGGTAGGGGATTGGGTTATAAATAGCTTTTCAAGCCCCGAGCAATTTGAACAGGTTAAGCAAAAAATGCAAGCGCAAGGTTTTTGGTTTGTAATGACTTTGGGTATTGTGCCAATTCCATTTCAGATTGCTATGTTGGCAGCGGGCGCTACTAAATACTCTTTGCTGCTGTTTTTAATTGCGACCACTATTGCGCGCTCTATTCGTTATTTTGGTCTCGCGCTGGTGGTATATTTTGCAGGCGATCAGGCTGAGCGAATTATCAAAAAACACAAAGCTAAAGCGTTAGTTGCAACTTCAATTATAGTACTGTTAGCGTGGTGGATGAGTACGTTATTTTAATCATTTGGTTGCACTGATAACTTCATCTTTTATTTGGCGTAGTGTTAGGGTGTGTTGACCTTTCGTGATTGATTTTTCAGCAGTCTATTTGGTATCTAGGCAAGGCAGCGCCTATGCAGTGTGGTTGTTCCCCATAAGTAGTCGATAACGCAGTATAAATGCCAAACATGCGCTGCCCAAAGGGTTCTTTCTAGGAGCGATTAACTCTTTGTTACCTACACGGATGTAGGTAAGGGGCGTGAGCAGGACGTGTAAGCTTTGCTCGATTTTTACTTATTCTCACATGGATGTGAGCCAGTAGAATAACGCAGGAGCAGTTATCGAGCCCACTCGATTCCAAACCTCGCGCCGCGATTAAATCGCCCCTAGGTTGAACAAATTTCAATCCTCAAAGGTCAACACGCCATAGGGTGACGCTGCGTTGCCAAATCGCTTTAAATACTTTACTGAATAAATATAGAAATAATAGCGGTATCAGTAGTAATTTTAATATCAAGAGTGAAAGCAGGTTTAAAAAATCTGTAAATAAACTTTCCATTGATGCCACCATATTAGTAATGCCGTTACTAACCGTATTTACAACGCGACTCACTATATTACCAGTATTTCCCGTTAGTTGGTCGTTAAGCCCAATAAGTTGTTTTTTAAGTTGGCTTTTTTGTAAGTACAGCGCGGCTAATTGATTGTTGATAGCAGCCTGCTTTTGTTTAAGGGCTTGTTGTTTTGCAATTAATGGTTTGGCAGATTCAAGCTCTGTAAGGGTTATTTTTTCTGTGAGTGAGCGTGCACCTTGGATTACATTTATCTGTTGAGTTAGTTTATCTAGGCGTTGTTGATTGTTTATTATAACGGTATTTAACTGTAATTCTTGGGTGTTAATTATTTCTATTTCATCAAAAATAGTTTGTTTTTGGCTGTTTATTTTAGCCGTCACTTGCGATGATAGCTGTGATGTTGCATTTGCTTGGGTATTTAAAGTGTCTACTTTTCCTTCGATATATTGATTTTTATTATCAATCTCTTCATCTAAAAATGCATGACTCATTAGCCCAGTGCTCAGTACAACCAAGGGAATTAAAAACCTGATTAACACCAAGCTTGCCAGTAACCGTCCTTTTAGTTGCTTTAAATAACCACCATAGTCACAAATGACATACGCGACGGCGCTTAGTGTAAATAAGCCACTAAAAAACACACCCGATGACATAGTGAACAGTATGCGTTGAATAAAGAGTGAGCCAATAGCCATACGCATTGCATCAGCAATGTATTCGGCTAAATCATTTACAGGATCAAGTAGTTGCGCGGGTTGAATACTTGCGATACCGATCCCAACCTCAGCAGATTGTAATAACGAGATAATGGCGTTTACGCTACGTGCTGATGCATACACGATAGATGACTGTAGTAGGGCTTGGTCAATAAACGTCATAATATAATCGTTAAAATGGGGTAACCAGCAAAGAATAACGAGGATAACAAGAGCAAGGTATTTAGCTGCGTTCACTGAGTTACTTTGCATTTGTTATCCTTTTAAGTTGAGATTTAAATTAACTATCCAGCTCATTTTTGTTGATAGTAATAACCCGTTGCGGGAATGGAATTTCAATGTCTGCGTTTTGAATTACTTTATATACGCCTCCATTGACAGCCAATTTGGTTTCAATAATTTTAGTTGTTGGTACCCAATAGCGATAACTAATAGTAACGCCGCTGTCTGCAAAGCGCTCAATGCCGACCTGTGAATGAGGGTCATCAGCAACTAATTCATGATTTTTTAATACCCTTTCAATGAGTTCAATTGCTTGTTCAGCACTGGCGTTATAAGCGATGTCTATTTCGCCCTTAACAAGAGAGTAATTAAACGAGTTATGCAGGATTTCACCGACGATATGCTTATTTGGAATGGTAATTTCGACTTTCTCTTCGTTGATAAGAACAGTATGTCCCAGCTCAATCGTTTTAACTTGGCCACTGACGTTTTTAACTTCAATGGTATCGCCTACTATAAACGGGCGAGTGGCAATAATCGCCAAACCTGCGCCATAGTTAGACAACATCCCTTGAAGTGCTAAGCCTGCACCAAGGGACGCGGCACCAATAGCAGCTACAAATGGTGTAACGCTTATGCCTATTTTGCCCAGTGCGATAATAATAAACATGATGACCAGCAGTACTTTTACGACATTACTGACAAAGTTAGTAAGCGTGATATCCATATTATTGCGCGCCATGAGTGCGGCAACCATTTTAGATATTTTTTGCGCAACCCATAAACCAAAAATTAAGATCAATACTGCGCCGACTAGCTGCATGCTGTACTTAACGAGGTACTCGCTGATCATGGTGTAATATTTTTCGACTTGTTGTATTTCTGTACTGATCATTACGTGCTCATTAAAAATTAAACGCTCTATTGTTGCTTATCATAGCAGAGCTTGGCTTAAAAAAGGATAAAGTAGAGGAACGATTAACGCAGTTACCAGCGCGCTTAATGCCATGGCAACTGATGCAAAAGCACCAATGCTCGTATTTTCATTTAATGCTGCGGCGGTGCCAATAGCATGGCATGCAGTGCCTATAGCAACACCTTGTGCTTGGTGGTTATAAATCCCCAAAATGCGAAAAAGCATAAAGCCAAATAGCGCTCCCAGCAGGCCAATAAAAATAACCATCGCTGCGGCTAGGGATGCAATGCCGCCGAGCGAATCGGTAATTAGCAAAGTAATAGGCGTTGTTACAGACAGTGCTGCTACAGACGCAGCTAGGTGCACAGGAACATCAAATAAAGCGCTCAATAATGTCGCTACAACGGTTGCATTAATAACGCCAAAAGTACAGCTAAGTAAAATTAATAAAGCGTTTTTTCTGATATGGATAAATTGCTGATAAAGAGGCAGTGCTAGTGCAACAATGGCCGGCTCTAATAGCCAGCTGAGTAATTGACTGTGCTGATAAAAGCGCGTGTAGGATAAATCAGCTGCAATAAGGATAACCGCGAAAATAGTAATGGCTAAAAATACGGGGTTACTTATTGCCTTTAATAAAGGTGATTGAATTCGAGAATTCAACTTTCTCAGTAATATAAAGAGCGTAATTATAATTGGAATGCTCAACCACCACATATTACTCATTATGATCCCGTCCTTTGAATAGGGCAATCACATAACTGATCAGAATTAAGCTACTCAGGGGAACAAAAATCAGTGTGGCTGTTAAAAACTGCCAATGCTGTCTAATTAAGCCTAAGTGTTCAATAAACCCGACACCGGCGGGGATAAAAAACAGGGGCATAAAATTTAAAAGAGGTGAAGCGCAGGGAAGTAATTGTTGCTCTTTCACTAAGCCACATAGTAGCAGCGACAGTAATATAAGCATCCCAAGTAATGGCGCAGGGAAACCCCCTCCAATCAAGTGCATTATTGTTTTTGCCGCAGCTAAACTAACAATGATCAATGCGCTACTAATCAAATAGCGTAGTACAGGGTAAGATAATACTTGGGTCGTTTTCATCATTGCTTATTTTATTTAATTAATGAGTAAACTTGAACATGTTTAGCCTAAAAAAACTATGCGACTTATAGACTACCAGTGTTTAGGGTTTTGATATTTTATCGTGTCGTTACCTTTTGCTTTGGCAATCGCTTTTTTGGTATTTGGATTGATAATTAACCTGATTTGGCTAAAGGTTTCTTTTGCTAAAATGCGACGTTTTGGCGTGTGATAACTTTGTTGTGTGACTCGCTTTATAGCTGCAAGGGCATCGGGGGAGCGCTCGAGTAAAGTTGTAATCATACTTTGGCAGGCATCATGTGGGTTGTCACTGAGTAGAGTGACCAAGCCAATCTCGTGTGCTTTGTATGCACTTATTGGTTCGGCATGACTTGCTAGCCATTGCGCGTCATCACGCTTTAATAAACTAGGTAAAATGACATTAGCACCCATATCGGGGCAAAGTCCCCAGCGTGCTTCCATTATTGCTAACTGTGTATCCGGATGAGCAATTCTATAATCAGCGCCTAACGCTATTTGTAATCCCCCTCCAAAGCAGTTTCCTTGTATAACTGCAAATACAGGAACACTTAGAGACTGCCATCCAAGCACAACTTGTTGAGCTAAGTTACAGTTACCAGGCAGCCATTTAAAGAGCAATTTAAACATATCTACTGGGGATTTCATTACACTTGCTACATCAAGCCCTGAACAAAAGTGTTCACCACTGCCTTGAATAATAACAGCGCGAATCGACTTGTTTTTTTTAAGCTGCTTTATGACTTTAGCCAGTTGTTTGAACATGATGAAATTAAGCGCATTTTGTTTCTCTGCTCGAAATAGTGTGACGTACGCAACTGTGTTTTTTATTTCTAATGTAATCATGTCAACTCCTCTGACCTGTTGATTTTTAGCTTACGAGTTAATCGATTACATGTAAAGCGTCACTCTTTAATTGAACAAAAATTTACAGCAGCGACACAAATGTAAAACCAATGTACAAAAAATTACAAAGTGGTGTATATTTTATTTGAACTTACCACAAAACCTATCGTCAATACTTGCCCTAAACGTACGTTGCGTTTTGCACAATTAGATAATAACCAAATGGTAATGCATTTCATTACCTGCCAAGGAGAAAGCTATGCTGAAACGGTTTACGCCTAATATTTTAGGTACTTACCTGTCATTAACCATTAAATGTATGATTGGTGGTGCATTATTTGCGTCAATAGCAGGCTGCTCTGATGACTCGGCTACTAAACAAGTTGCTCCGCCTCCGGCCGTTTCGGTATTTAAGGTTATAACGCAAGATGTTGGAAATTATCGAGAGTTTGTTGCGAGGACTGAGGCGCATCAGGAAGTTAAAATACGTGCGAGGGTTGAAGGTGAGCTGATTGAACGCCACTTTGATGAAGGATCCTATGTAGAAAAAGGGCAGTTATTACTGAAGATTGATCCAAGTGAGTATCAATCTTCAGTAGCAGGAATTGAGGCTGATTTAAAAAGCAAAATTGCTGGCGCAGATGGTGCAAAGCGAGACCTAACTCGAGGCAAAGAAGTCGCCTCTCAAGGGTTTATTTCGCAATCTGATTTAGATAAGTTAACAACAAAGTACGATCAAGCAGCTGCAGCGGTTAAATCGGCACAAGCCAATCTTGAAAAAGCTAAATTGAATTTAAGTTACACACAAATTAAAGCGCCATTTGCAGGGCGTATTGGTAAAGTAAACTATGATGTAGGTAACTTAGTTGGACCAACATCAAACGAGTTGGCTCAGCTTACTGATGTTGACCCTATTTACGTTAATTTTCAGGTAGAAGAGTCTGACTATATAAGTTACCGCCAAAAGCACCAAGGTAGTGAAGGCAACCCACAAAATGTACCAATTGATTTATCTCTGCGTTTACCTAATAACTCAAACCTAGCATCAAAAGGGCAACTTGATTTCGCTGATACTAAAGTTGATCGCAGTACGGGGACGGTAGAACTACGAGCAACGTTTGCTAATCCTAATAATATAGTTATGCCGGGTTTATTTGTAACCTTGATTTTAGAAAGTAAAGATAAGCAAAAGCAGGCACTAATACCGCAGGCTGCAGTTCAAGAAAACCAACAAGGCAAATTTGTACTCGTCGTTGGGGATGATAAAAAAGTAGCCACTCGTATTGTGCAATTAGGTCGTCGTATTAATGCAATGTGGGTTGTTGAGTCTGGCCTTGAGCAAGGCGAGCAAGTGATTGTCGAAGGTTTGCAAAAAGTGCGCCAAGGGGTGGAAGTTAAGCCAGTCGAGAAAAAGGTTGATCACACCACGGGTACTATTTCTAATTTAACTAATGCCGCGGGCTAAAAGGAGCGTTCATGATCAGTAAAACGTTTATCGCGCGGCCTAAATTTGCCTTAGTGATTTCGATTGTTATCACCCTTGCAGGTTTGATTTCAATGGGATTACTACCGGTGAATATGTACCCGGAGATAACCCCGCCGCAAGTACAAATTACCGCGGTCTACCCTGGTGCAAGTGCACAGATAGTCGAGGAATCTGTGATCAGACCCATTGAAGAACAAATCAATGGTGTTGAAGATATGATGTACATTGAATCGAGCTCAACGAATAATGGCATTGGCAGCATAACCGTATATTTTAAAGTTGGTACAGACACTGATATTGCACAGGTCAACGTGCAAAATAGGGTGGCGCTTGCTGAGCCTGGCTTACCTGCAGAGGTAAAGCGTCAGGGGGTATCAGTTAAGAAAAAATCAAGTGCAATGCTACTGGGGATTAACCTCTTCTCTAGCAAAGATAATATTGATGATATATTTTTGAGTAACTATGCAACCAATTATTTAACCGAATCACTTGGGCGTATATCTGGTGTTGCGTCAGCAGAAGTTATGGGCGAAAGGACCTATTCGATGCGCTTGTGGTTGCGCCCAGATAAAATGGCTGCACTTGGGCTAACAATCGCTGAGGTACAGGCTGCTTTACAAGAGCAAAATACCATTGTAGCAGCCGGTAAATTAGGCGCAGCGCCAAGCTTACCAAGCCAGCAATTTGAATATTCGATTCAAGCTCGAGGGCGCTTAAAAACCCCCGAAGAGTTTGGCCAAACTATTCTTCGCTCAAACCAAGATGGCAATTTCGTCCGTCTTAGTGATATTGCACGTATTGAACTGGGCTCTGCTGATTACAGCATAATAGCTAAGTTAAACCAGCAAGATACGGCTTTCATTGTTATTTACCAATTAACAGATGCTAACGCAACGCAGGTAGCAAGCGATGTAAAAGCTAAAATGGCAGAACTTGCAAAGCAACTCCCTGACGGTGTTGAATATTCTATACCGTATGATACAACTGAGTTTATTAACCGATCGATTGATGAAGTTGTTGTTACATTATTTCAAGCCGTTGGTTTAGTCGTGTTAGTGGTGTTTTTATTTTTACAAAATTGGCGAGCTACACTTATTCCTACTATCGCTATTCCTGTTTCTTTAGTGGGAACCTTTGCTTTTATGATGGCAATGGGGTATTCAATTAACTTAATTACCTTGTTTGGTTTAGTGCTTGCGATAGGTATTGTGGTTGATGATGCGATTATTGTTATTGAAAACGTTGAGCGTATCCTCAAAGAAGAAAAACTACCCATTAAAGAAGCCGTAACGAAAGCCATGGAACAAGTGACAGGGCCGATTATAGCTACCACCTTAGTGTTACTTGCGGTATTTGTGCCTGTAGGTTTTATGCCAGGTATTACTGGGGAACTTTATAAACAATTCTCTGTTACTATTTCGTTTGCAGTGCTTATATCATCTGTCAATGCGCTTACTTTAAGCCCTGCATTATGTGCGTTATTACTAAATGAAAAAGTAATGACGCCGATAAAATGGTTAGCGCCCGTTGATAGAAGTATTACTAAATCTACTACCGTCTATTCTAAAATCATACACTTTATTTTGAAACGTTCGGCACGAATGGCTATTTTTGCATTGGTTATTTTTGTGGCCGCTGGATGGTTGGCCAAAAGTGTCCCGACAGGGTTTATTCCAGCAGAAGATCAAGGCTTTGTATTTGTTGATGTGCAATTACCTGATGCAGCTGCAAGTGGACGCACAGAAAAAGTGATGCATAAAATAGCCGAAATAGTTAAAAATGAACCCGCAGCGACTGATTTTATAGCCGTATCAGGGTTTTCATTAATTGGTGGTGCAGGTTCAAATAATGCGTTAGGTATTGTGATTTTAAAAGATTGGGAAGAACGTACCAGCCCTGAATTAGGCTTAAAGTCTGTTATAGGTCGTTTGATGGGGCAAATGTGGGCAATGCCAGATGCGCAAGTGATGGTCTTTAATCCGCCTCCTATTCCCGGTTTGGGAAGCAGCTCTGGTTTTGAGTTTCGCTTACAAGATAGTGAGGGGCGTGATCCAACGCAGCTGGCCCAAGTTCTTAACGGCTTAGTGTATGAGGCAAATCAGCATCCTAACCTCAGCAATGTTTACAGTACCTTCAGAGCAAATGTTCCGCAGTACTTTTTAGAGGTTGATCGTAACAAAGCCAAAGCTCAAGGTGTTGCTTTGAGTGATATATTCTTAACGCTACAAGCGCAACTGGGCTCGTTATATATCAATGACTTTAATCAGTTTAGCCGTACTTATAAAGTGATTATGCAGGCTGAAAGTGAGTTCCGTAAAAATCCCACTGACTTACAACATTACTTTGTTCGTAACGATAAAGGGGATATGGTTCCACTGACTACACTCGCTAAATTAGAGCCGATCCTTGGGCCTACGACTTTAAACCACTTTAACCTATACCGTAGTGCTAATATTAGTGGCCAAGCCGCGGCAGGGTTTTCAAGTGGTGATGCAATTGCAGCTATGCAAGAGTTGGCGTCGCAGTTACCTAATGGCTATGTGTTTGAATGGGCGGGGCAGTCTAAGCAAGAGATTGAAGCGGGTAATATGGCACCTATCCTATTTGGTCTAGCGGTTATATTTGTTTACCTATTTTTAGTTGCGCAATATGAAAGTTGGACAATTCCATTTTCGGTCATTGCAGCGATCCCATTGGCAATGTTTGGTGCTATGTTGGCGTTGTATGTATTAGGTATGGAAAATAACATTTACGCGCAGGTTGGTTTAGTGTTGTTAATAGGGATGTCGACCAAAACCGCAATTTTAATTGTTGAATTTGCGATGGAGGAGCGTGCTGCTGGTAAGAGTATATTTGACGCTGCATTGAGCGCGGCAAGCATGCGTTTTCGAGCAGTATTAATGACAGCTCTTTCGTTTGTCTTAGGCGTGTTACCTTTAGTCTTTGCAACAGGTGCAGGGGCTGGAAGCCGAGTCTCATTGGGTGTTACTGTATTGGCAGGTATGCTAGCCGCAACTATTTTTGGCACTTTGCTAGTTCCATTATTTTATAGTTTGGTGCAATCAATGCGTGAAAAAATAAAAGGTACTGTATCGACTCAAGAGTGAAGTAAGGGTTGTGTAAAAAAAGTCAGGGAAACCTGACTTTTTTTTGTCAAAAATTTGCTGAGGTTTGATACTATACTTGGTAATTGCATCTTGAAAGGTTTATGGCGATGACAGGGCCCCGTTTATACAGTGAAGAAGAAGTAACGCACCAAGCTTATGATATCTTTTTAGAATTAGCACCAGATAACCTTACGGAGCAGGATGTTGAAGATTTTAATCAACATCGCGAAGAGCTTGGCTTTATTGAAGAAGGTGAGCCAGATGACCAATGGCATGATTTTGTGGCACTTGAAATTGAACCAGAGTTATTTGTTCAAGTACTCGTCGGTCTTGAGTTTGATAATCAAGATATTTTATTTGCTAAAATTTTGATAAGTCGCGATAAAGATGCACCGTTTTGCCATATTTTATGGAAAGAAAGCGAATAATTTAGATGCCATATCTCCGTTATAAAGTACTTATGTTAAGCAATCATACAAAGATTTGTCAGTGATTAGGCTATTTCTGCTATTGAGCTTGATATTGAGCTTTAAAATCTGGGCGGTTGACCCATTTGAAGACTTTCATGAATATGGGCAACTTTCAGATGAAGAGATCCATAAAATTCATCAAGGTGAGTTACTCTACGGTGATATTGAATTTGGCTTTATTGTTAGTCGGGGCAATACTAATTCGACGAGCTTTAAGTTCAAGGGCAATTTATATCAAGATTTTGATAGTTGGCGTAATCAATTTAAAATAGATACGTTATATAAGCGAGATAAAAATGAGGCTACCGGCGATGACGAAGTCTCGGCCAACAGAGTGTTCATATCAGCGCAAGGAAACTATAAAGTTGGTGTGAAAAACGCTTCTTTCTTTATATATGGGGATTACGAAGAAGATAAATTTAGTGGCTTGGACTTTAAAAGTACGTTAGCCACAGGTTATGGAAATAGGCTATATGAAGGGGTTAAAAATCAAGTTGATTTTGATATCGGCCCTGGCTTATATCGCTCTGTTGCAGTAGGTGAAGCGGATGATGATAGTACTAAAACGGGCTATTTGTTGCGTTTGGCGCTGCAATGGGAGCGTACTGTTTCAAAGCGCACGCGCTTTAATCAAGATGTTAGTATTGAACAATCGCTTTCGGGGCTGAATTCGCGATTGAAATCAGAAACTTCATTGATCAGCCAAGTTATGGGGGCGGTGTCGTTAAAGTTTGCTTATTTATATCGTTATAACTCCAAACCGGAAAATGACAAACTAAAGTTTGATTCGGAGCTAAGTGCGACATTCGTTTATAGTTTTTAATATTTATTAGAGAGTGTTATGTATCAACATAAACAATTTGCACTGTTCATTTTTGTTATATTGAGCTGGATTGCCAGTTTTGTAGGTTTAGCGTGGTATTTAATTGGTGCGGATATACCGTTAATGGTATTTGCAGCAATTTTAGTGCTGGTGGCATTTTTCTTTCATGGTTTAACTATTAAAGTTGATGACACTCAAATCAGTTGGGGTTTTGGCCCTGGTGTATTTGGCGATAAGTTACAATTGACAGATATAGTCGAAGCTAAAGCGGTAGAAAACTCATATAGACACGGTATTGGTTTACGTATTACGCATGATGGTTGGGTGTATACTGTGTCAGGGTTTAGTGCAGTACAGCTAGTTTTAAAAGATGGTAGTCAGTATCGGTTAGGAACTAATGATCAAGATGGTTTACTTGCTGCTTTAGCCGATAAAATTAGTAAGCCTGAGTAGCCCTAAATATCGTAAAATTAATAAATAAAAAGCGCATTAGCGCTTTTTATTTATTAGGGGAAATTGATTAATGGTCGTGACCACAACCACCTTCAACATGTACATGACCATGGGCTAGTTCGTCGGCCGTGGCATCACGCACTTCAAGAATTTCTACATCAAAGTTTAATGTGATCCCTGCAAGAGGGTTGTTACCATCAACAATAACTTCGTCTTCTTGAATATCAATGATCATGACTGATTGATCACCATCATCGGTAGAAGCACGAAATTGCATACCTACTTCAATTTCCATATCTTCAAACATTGATTTAGGTACTGCTTGCATGAGTTCATCATGGCGTTCACCGTAACCGTTTTCAGGTTCAACAGTAACACTCAAAGTGTCACCAGCTTCTTTACCTATAAGTGCGTCTTCTAGGCCTTGAATTAAGTAACCTGTACCAACGATAAAGATGAGTGGCTCACCATCAAATGAGTTATCGATAGAGTTTTTGTCATTATCCATAACAGAATAATGCATTTTTACCACTTTATTTGTTGCAACGATCATAGTTACTCCTATTTATTCGTCGTCAAGAGAGTAGGGTAGAGGAAGAATTGATAGCTCTACCGCCGGGGCATGTTTTGCACGCAGTAACTGACTAGGTTCACTGTCGTTTGGCAACACTACAAGGCCAAATAAGGTTTTACTTTGCGGGTTGTAAGCTTGGCTTATTAATTTACCCGCGCGGCGCCAGTTTTCACCCATTTGAGTTTCTAGTTCCGGCTCTGCCAATTCTCCGTCACTATGTCCTGACACTATATACATTGCGCGTTTATTCTTACCAAGGTATTTCATTCGCGCTACAGTTTCTTGGCCGGTATAACACCCTTTACGAAAGCTAATTCCGCCAATAGCTTGTAGGTTAACCATTTGCGGGACATATTCACCAAGGGCCAACTCATTGAGTTCAGGTTCACCAGCTAAAATAGCGTGTTGTTGCCACAAAGCATCGTTTTCAAGCGCGATAACGTCATCAGGAAGAGAAAAGTCAGCATTAACCATTAATAAGATACGGTTGTCTGCTAGTTTTATGGCTTTACCATAACTAAAATCACACGCGTTATCCTGCCCATTAAAATGGATGTCGAGGCTTTTTAGGGCTGCGGTTACGTCTTCACCAATTAAACCGATTAATTTTTCTGTTGCTGCTAGGAGCTCAACGTTTGAAAATACCGCATATTTTTTCAATTCAGCTAGTGATTGGGTGATTTCAACTTCAGAGGCCGCTAAATAGTAGCTATCTTGGTAGGCAAATAATTTCGCGACGCTCCATAGTTTACCTTTGGCATTACAATGCCCAGTCCATAAATAGTTATTTTGGCTTAGCTTGTTGATATCTTGAGTAATTTGACCATGAAGGTAGGCGAGTTTATCAACACCACTAATGCGGATCAGCTGATGTGACAAAGGGCATGCATATACTGTTGACATAAAAACCTGCGTTACAAAAAATATAGGGGCTCATAATACCGTAGTTAGCGCTGAGGGTATAGATGCATAAATTGCTGTTTATTCAGGTGCAATTTGTTAAACTGCAAGGTAACTAAGTACGAGGTAAAAAATGACTGAAATTCACAATAAAGCGCGTATCCGTTGGGCTTGTCGCCGCGGCATGTTAGAACTCGATGTGTTGTTTATGCCGTTTGTCGATGAGGCATTTGATTCATTATCTGTGCAGCAGCAAGCTGTACTACAGCGTTTATTAGAAGCTGATGATCCCGATTTATTTGCGTGGTTTATGGGCCATCAAGAATGTAAAGACCCAGAACTGAAGCAAATGGTACAACTTATTTTAGACCGGGTTCGTGTATAGATTCACGGTTGCAAGAAATAAAGCAGACCACAAACCCTTTGTGGTCTTATTTGGTTTGTTCGCCTGTTGTTTTAGTCTTTTTTTAACCACCCTTACAGTTCAACTACTTACTTTGGCTATGGCTTTTATTAGTGGCCGTTGGTGTTGGCTGCAATTTAAAGCTGTGCATAGTGATGAGGGGGTTGTGATTTTATCATCGTCAAATATCTGCTTTGAAAGTAAAACAGTAAAAATCAACGGTAATCTCAGTTGTAAAAGCCGAGTGTATCCAAAGAGTGTGTGGTTACATATAGAATCATTGGCTCAATCTCGCTGGTTAATTGTTAATGCCAGGAGTGTTGAGCCGCAAAACTTCATTCGCCTTAAACGTGCTATTTTGGCTGCTCGAACTGAGTCGGCGGGGTTAAAATAGTTGGGGTTGGGTTATCATTTAACTGTGGGTAGTCAATGGTGTAATGAAGGCCTCTGCTTTCTTTTCGCTCCATCGCACTTCGAATAATAAGCTCAGCAACTTGGACTAGGTTACGTAGCTCTAATAAGTTATTAGTAACGCGGAAGTTTGCATAATAATCACGAATTTCTTGTTGTAGTAGTTCAACACGGTGTAAAGCGCGTTCCAAGCGCTTAGTTGAACGTACTATGCCAACATAATCCCACATAAATAGACGTAACTCATGCCAATTATGCGTGATCACCACTTCTTCATCTGAATTAGTAACACGACTTTCATCCCATACAGGTAAGGTTTTTAATGCCGGGCTGTGCTGTATTTTAGCTAAAATGTCTTTTGCTGCGGCATGGGCAAACACAATGCATTCTAACAATGAATTACTCGCCATACGGTTAGCGCCATGTAGGCCTGTGTAAGCGACTTCGCCAATTGCGTAAAGATTATCTAGATCGGTTTTACCGTTAAAATCAGTCATTACGCCACCACAAGTGTAATGAGCTGCCGGTACTACTGGGATCGGGTCTTTAGTAATATCAAGACCCACACTCAAGCACTTTGCGTAAATAGTAGGAAAGTGCTCAATAATAAAGTCTTTATCTTTGTGGCTGATATCCAAATATACGCAATTTGCACCTAAGCGCTTCATTTCGAAATCGATAGCGCGAGCAACAATATCTCTTGGTGCTAATTCTTCACGAGTATCAAAGTCTTTCATAAATCGGGTGCCATCAGGGCGTTTTAAGTAAGCGCCTTCACCACGCATGGCTTCTGTTATAAGAAAATTCTGTAACTCTGGGTGATATAGGCTAGTTGGGTGGAATTGGTTAAATTCCATATTGGCAACGCGACACCCCGCACGCCATGCCATTGCAATACCGTCACCGCTAGATACGTCAGGGTTTGATGTATAGAGGTAGACTTTACTGGCTCCACCGGTAGCTAAAGCCACGAATTTAGCTGAAATCGTTTCGACTTTTTTTGCCGCGCGGTTCCACATATACACGCCGTGAATATGTTGGCCTGTTTGGCCTAGTTTTTTATCACCAATCAAATCAATTGCATTATATTGTTCAAGCAATGTTATTCCAGGGTGTGCTTGCACTTGGCTTATGAGGGTCGTTTGTACTGCGCGACCAGTTGCGTCTGCAGCATGAAGAATACGCCGGTGACTGTGGCCGCCTTCACGCGTTAAGTGAAAACGTTCTTTGCCTTTGCTGTCAAATTCCATATCAAAGGGGACGCCTTGCTCAATAAGCCATTGTAAGCAATCAGGGGCATTGCTTGCAGTGTAATGAACAGCTTCTCTGTCGCATAAACCACCACCGGCATCTAAAGTGTCTTGCACATGCGATTCTATACTGTCATTTTTTTTATCAAAAACAGCAGCAATTCCGCCTTGGGCATAGAGTGTGGAACCTTCGGTTAGTTCGCCTTTACTAATTACGGTGACTTTACAGTGGTTGGCTAAAGACAGAGCTAATGAGAGGCCAGCTGCGCCACTGCCTATAATCGCGACATCCGTAATGTGGTGTTTATTTTGGTTCATGTCCGTGGTCTTTGCGGTTACAATGCTCAGATACTAATTTATGCAATTGGTACGAGCAATCAATATTATTATGATAGGCGTATATGTATCATATTTGGCGCGACACTATTAGTGATTTTCAGCTTTTGCCAACTTATTTACGGCTATTTTATAAAATAATAATATTAAACAGAACTTTTTGTTCATAGCGTAGTCAGAGTATTTGTGAACAATGGCTAAGATATGAATAACAAGCAATAATTAGATATAGGAGTACCGGCTCGAATGAGCGAGCAGGATTTGGATTTAGCGCTAGTAAAAAGGGTCCAGCAAGGCGATAAAAATGCCTTCAATCTTTTAGTAAAGAAGTATCAGAATAAAATCGCTGGTTTGATTTCACGTTACGTATCAAATCAAGGTGATATTGCTGATGTAGCACAAGAGGCGTTTATTAAAGCGTATCGTGCTCTTCCTAACTTTAGAGGGGACAGTGCCTTTTATACTTGGTTATACCGTATCGCCGTTAATTGTGCTAAAAATTACTTAGTGGCTCAGGGTCGCAAACCGCCAGCAAATGATATAGATGCTGACGATGCCGAATTTTACGATGGCGCAGATGCAATGCGTTCAAATGCATCCCCTGAAAACTTGTTATTAAGCGAAGAAGTTCGCGCAGTTATTTTTAGCACCATTGATAGTTTGCCTGAAGATCTTAAAACCGCAATCACCCTACGAGAAATCGAAGGGATGAGCTATGAAGAAATAGCAGTGGTGATGGATTGCCCAGTCGGGACGGTGCGTTCGCGTATTTTCCGTGCCCGTGAAGCAATTGATAACAAATTAAACCCATTAATAGGCGAGTCTTAATATGACAAAAGCAGACGTTAACAAGTTGGATAATCAACATCTATCCGCATTACTTGACGGCGAACAACCACTAGAGAATCAAGTGTTAGCATCTGATGATGCTGCTACTTTTGGTCGTTACGCATTGATTGGTGATGCTATGCGTGCTGAGTCAGATAATGCCTTCGTTATAGATATCAGTGATAGCGTTGCAAAAGCACTAGAAAGTGAACCTGTGTATGCTGACTTTAGTCAAAAACAGGCACAGCCTACACCTCTAGTGGCAAACGGCACCGATAATGTAGTGGCATTTAACTGGCGTAAACCAATTTCACAGTTGGCTATTGCAGCCAGTGTGGCAATGTTTGCGATTGTTGGTGTTCAGACTTTGCCACAAGGTGAAAATTCATCGGCGAATGAAATTCCAATGCTACAAACAACACCTTTAACGGGTGTTGCGTCTCCAGTGAGTTATTCATCAGAACCAGCGCTTGAAAATGCAGAGCAAGGTTTACGTGAGTTACAGCAGCAGCGCATAGGCGCTTTAGTTCTTGAGCATCAACGCCAAGCACGAGTTGCATATTCATTAGAAAAAGCCCACACTAAGGCGCAAGCCGAAGAGGAAAAAAACTAATTTAATGAAAGTTATTACTTTTATTTTGTCGTTGGTATTAATGGCTCCAGCCTTTGCTGACGACGAAAACCCCGCTAAAGAGCTACTGCTCCAGATGGCTGATGCCGTCCACAACCGCAACTTTGATGCCTCTTTTGTTGTCGTCAAAGGTAAAGCGATGGAACCCTATCGTTGGTTACATGCAAAACAAGGTGACACCGAACTTGAGCATTTAAGCTTACTTAATGGTGCTGGCCTAGAAATGGTTAGAATTAATAACCAAGTAACTTATTTTGAGCCTCAATCTGCGCCTTATTCAATTGCTACAGACTCTATTGCAGGTCCGATTCCAGAAGTTCTATTCAAAAATATTGAACGATTAAGTTTGCACTATGATTTTGTTTTAGGGGGTAAAGGACGTATTGCTGGACGTGCTGCTCAATTAGTTCGTATTGAATCAAAAGATGAATATAAGTATAATTATTGGCTCTGGCTAGATGCAGAATCATCCTTGTTGCTTAAATCTGCGTATGTTAATCACGCCGGTGAAATGCTAGAGCAGCTTCAATTAACACATATTAGTGTGACCGAAGAGCCTGCGCCACTGTTATTAGAAATGCTTAATCGTCAATTTCCAACGTCATTACCGGCCGTTGAAGTTTCTAATAAAGAGTCAAAAACAGCGGGTAATAATTGGCAAATCGGTTGGTTACCTGATGGGTTTAGTTTACTTAAATCAGATCGCCATAAATTAGATTTAAACAATGAACTGACTGATTATTATCTATATTCAGATGGTTTTGTTGAAGTGTCGGTGTTTGTTCAACGACCTTTACCAGGGCGCAGACCGAGTGGTTCTTTATCATCAGGAGCTACAACTGTTTATGTTCATAATGCTGGAAGCTTTGATGTGTCGGTGGTGGGAAATATACCAGCAATGACCGCCAAGGCAATTGCTGAGTCGGTTGCAAGACCATTGTAAATTAAAAGCAGATAATGATAGAACAAACCCTTACAGTGGTGTCAATTGATGGCGCCACTGCGCATTTAGAAGCTCAACAAAAAAAAGCTTGCGAAGGCTGTAATGGTCGCTGTGGCTCTCAAGTGTTTGGCAAACTATTTGGCACCGCTAAAAAAACCTTTCCTTACCAATTTGAAACTGTTGTTGCTGTCGGGCAAAAAGTGACACTTGCGCTAGACGATAGTCACATGGTAAAACATGCCTTTGCAGTATATATGCTGCCTTTAGTCTTGGGGTTAGTGTTTTCTCTGATCGCTGCTGAGTTTTTTTCTGCGCCAGAATGGTTACAAATAATTGCCGCTATAAGTGGTGGTTTTACTGGCTTTGCTGTAGCTAAAAGTCGAGTGAAAAGTCTCAAACATGACATCAAAGTAATAAAAATTCATCCAATTAGCCTCCCTTTAACTCAAATAGATGGTGATTGAAGCCAATTAAATGTAAAATTGCGGCTTTATACACTCAATCAATTAAAATAGAAGTTTAGAATCCAGTTTATGAAGCATATCCGTAATTTTTCGATCATCGCCCATATTGACCACGGTAAATCGACCCTTTCTGATCGTTTGATCCAAGTTTGTGGCGGTTTAACTGACCGTGAAATGCAAAAACAAGTATTGGATTCAATGGATATAGAGCGCGAACGTGGCATCACGATTAAAGCGCAAAGTGTAACCTTAAATTATAAAGCAAATGATGGTGAAACTTACCAGCTAAACTTTATCGATACACCAGGACACGTTGATTTTACTTATGAAGTATCACGTTCATTGGCTGCCTGTGAAGGCGCATTACTTGTAGTAGATGCAGGCCAAGGTGTTGAGGCGCAAACATTAGCAAATTGTTATACCGCCATAGAAATGAATTTAGAAGTTATACCAGTACTAAATAAAATCGATTTACCACAAGCAGATCCACTTCGCGTTGCTGAAGAAATTGAAGATATTATTGGTATTGATGCGCTTGATGCTGTGCAATGTAGCGCTAAAACAGGTGTTGGTATTGCTGAAGTTCTTGAAATGATTGTCAGAGATGTACCATCGCCAGAAGGTGATAAAGACGCGCCATTACAAGCATTAATTATCGACTCTTGGTTTGACCCGTATCAAGGTGTTGTATCACTTGTACGTATTAAACACGGTGAACTACGCATCGGCGACAAAATTAAAATCATGTCGAATGAGCATATTCATACTGCAGATCAAGTTGGTGTATTTACACCAAAGCAAACAAACACCGGTATTTTAAGAACTGGCGAAGTAGGCTTTGTTATTGCTGGTATTAAGGAAATACATGGCGCGCCAGTTGGCGATACGATTACCCATCAAAAAAATGCAGCGCCTGCTCGCTTACCTGGTTTTCAAAAAATTAAACCACAAGTATATGCGGGTATGTTCCCTATTGCGTCAGATGAATATGAATCGTTCCGTGATGCCCTGAATAAACTAAGTCTTAACGATGCGTCGTTATTCTTTGAACCAGAGAATTCTACCGCACTTGGTTTTGGTTTTCGTTGTGGCTTTTTAGGCATGCTGCACATGGAAATTATTCAAGAGCGTTTAGAACGTGAATACGATATTGATCTAATTACCACTGCGCCTACTGTAATCTATGAAATAGTAACAAAAGAAGGTACTTTTCAGATTGATAATCCGTCTGACCTTCCGGCAGTAAATGATATTCAAGAAATTCGAGAGCCAATTGTAGAAGCAAATATCCTTGTTCCTCAAGAGTACTTAGGTAATGTTATTACCCTATGTATAGAGAAACGAGGAATGCAAACTAAAATGAGTTACCACGGTAAACAAGTAGCCGTAACGTATGAGCTACCAATGGCTGAAGTAGTAATGGACTTTTTTGATAAATTAAAGTCAACCAGCCGTGGTTTTGCATCGCTTGATTACAACTTTAAGCGTTTTCAAACGTCAGACATGGTACGTGTTGATATTTTAATAAATGCTGAGCGTGTTGATGCACTTGCGATTATTGTACACAGAGACAGTGCACAATCTCGTGGTCGTCAGTTAGCTGATGCACTTAAAGAGCTTATTCCACGTCAAATGTTTGATATTGCAATTCAGGCGGCAATTGGCGCGCATGTTATTGCACGTACAACCGTTAAGCAGTTACGTAAAAATGTAATCGCCAAGTGTTACGGTGGTGACGTAAGTCGTAAGAAAAAACTGCTTAAAAAGCAAAAAGATGGTAAAAAACGTATGAAGCAAGTTGGTAATGTTGAAGTGCCACAAGAAGCGTTTTTAGCAATTCTTAAAGTTGGTAAGTAAGGCTTCGTAACCCAGTTTCGTAAGAGAAAGGATTTAATGTATGGCAGGTTATTTTTCAATATTTTTAGTGCTATTAACATTAGGCTCAGGCTTAATTTGGTTAATTGACCATCTAATGTTTGCGCCAAAAAGACAGCAACGCTTAGCTCTTGCACAAAGTTCTGCTGGCGGCGAGCTAGATGAAGAAACTGCCGCATTAATTGCGCCTGAGCCGACATTGACAGAGACTGCTAAGTCGATTTTCCCGATGATCGCAGCAATTACTATTTTTAGGTCGTTTTTATTTGAACCGTTTCAAATTCCGTCAGGTTCAATGATGCCTACCTTGTTAGTGGGTGACTTTATTTTAGTGCAAAAGTATTCTTATGGGGTGAAAGACCCTGTATGGCGTACTCAGTTAGTCGATGTTGCTGAACCTGAACGCGGTGATATAGTGGTATTTAAATATCCATTAGATGAACGTATAGATTATATTAAACGAGCTATTGGTTTGCCTGGTGATAAAATTGTTTACCGTAACAAGCGTTTATATATTCAACCAAATTGCGCAGAGGGTGAAACTCAGCAGGGCGATTTATTGTGTAATGAATATAATAAGATTGATATGGAAATCATCAATCGTGATGAATTTAAGCAAGGCTCTATGGATTTAGTGCGTTTAAATGAAAATTTAACGACGCTAAAACATGATATTTTAATAAACCCAGAAGCGCTGGAAATGAAAGGGCGTTACTATCAACAGCCGGGTACACGTTCTGATGAATGGGTAGTACCGGCTGATCATTATTTTATGATGGGTGACAACCGCGATAACAGCCAAGATAGTCGCGTATGGGGCTTTGTGCCAAAAGAAAACTTGGTGGGTAAAGCTGTCTTTATATGGATGAGTTTTGAATTTGATAATGGCCCAGATGACATTGTACCAGGCTGGGTTCCAACTGGTGTTCGTTTTGAACGCCTAGGTAATATTCAGTAACAATGAAAAAAAATGTAACAGAGCTATATAGCAAAATAGGGTATACCTTTATTGATCAAGCATTGCTTGAGCAGGCGATGACCCATCGCAGCCATAAAGGACAACATAACGAGCGCCTAGAGTTTTTAGGTGATTCAATTTTAAGTTTTGTCATTGCAAATGCATTATATGGCAAATTCCCTAAAGCCCGAGAAGGTGACTTGAGCCGTATGCGCTCAACGCTTGTTCGTGGTCAAACGTTAGCCGAATTTGGCTTGGAGTTTGGTTTAGGTGATTACCTGCGTTTAGGTCCAGGTGAGCTTAAAAGTGGCGGCTTTCGACGTGAGTCAACTTTAGCTGATGCGGTTGAAGCCATAATCGGTGCTGTATTTTTAGATGCAGGTATAGATGTTTGTGGTGATTTAATTTTGGCTTGGTACGAACCTCGCCTTGATGCTATTTCACCAGGCTTAAACCAAAAAGACCCTAAAACGCTATTACAAGAGTATTTACAAGCTCGAAAACTACCTTTGCCAGGCTACACCGTAGTTGATACTAAAGGTCAGGCGCACAATCAAACATTCACGGTAGAATGTATAGTTGAAGGTATGGATAGCATCATCTCAGTAGGTAGTTCACGTCGTAAGGCTGAACAAAAAGCCGCTGAAAAAGCACTTAAGATACTTAAAAATGAACCTTGATACACTGATCCAGCCTCATACAGGTGAAGTTGATACGTTTTGCGGCATGGTCGCCATTGTTGGTCGACCAAACGTAGGTAAATCTACGTTGCTAAACGAAATTATTGAACAAAAAGTGAGTATAACCTCACGCAAACCGCAAACAACGCGCCACCGTATCATGGGTATTCATACCGAAGGTAAGCATCAGGCTGTTTACGTCGATACACCGGGGCTGCACGTTGAAGAAAAGCGTGCCATTAACCGTTTAATGAATCGCGCAGCATCTAGCTCAATCGGTGATGTAGAACTTATTATATTTGTTGTTGAAGGCACTCATTGGAATGCTGACGATGACATGGTGCTAAATAAAGTATCACAAAGCGGTAAACCAGTATTATTGGTTATTAATAAAATAGACCAAGTAAAGGACCGTGATCTTGTACTGCCACATATGAAGTGGTTAGGTGACAAGTTTGATTTTGTTGGTATTATGCCCGTATCTGCGACGCAGGGTAAAAATATTAACCTAATCAAAGATGAAGTAACAAAACGTTTACCACCGTGTGAGTTTTACTTTCCTGAAGATTATGTAACCGATCGCTCAATGCGCTTTATGGCGGCTGAAGTGATCCGTGAAAAGTTAATGCGTTTTATGGGTGAGGAATTACCTTATTCAGTAACTGTCGAAATTGAGCAGTTTAAATGGCAAGAAAACGGCATTTGGCATATCAATGGCTTAATCTTGGTTGAGCGTGAAACTCAAAAACGCATGGTAATTGGTAACAAAGGCGAAAAGCTGAAAGTTATTGGCCGTGAAGCACGTAAAGATCTTGAAGAAATGCTCGATAACAAAGTATTTTTAGAGCTTTGGGTGAAAGTTAAATCAGGTTGGGCTGACGATGAGCGTGCACTTCGCAGCTTAGGTTACGGTGAAGATTAATCACTTAAGTTACCGTTATGGATAGCGACTTCTACACAGCATATTTATTACATCGGCGTCCTTTTAGTGACTCGCAAGTAATGCTTGATATGCTGGTAGAAGGCGTTGGACAACTACGAATGCTTGCTCGCATAAGTGGTCGCCAGTCAACCAAACATAAAGCGCAGCTGCAACCTTTCCAAGCATTACTCGTAAACTATACGGGTAAAAATGATCTTAAATACATTCAACGTTTCGAATTGCATGGTACGCAATCCCCTTTAGTAGGCGATCAGCTTTACTGCGGCTTCTACTTAAATGAGTTAACAAATCGGATTGTGCCAATCAATGAGCCCATTGATCATGCCTATGAGCTTTATCGAACTCACTTACAGCAGCTAAATAAGCACCCTAATTTGCAAGCTGTATTACGCTCTTATGAATTTCAGTTACTAGAGCTTTTGGGTTATGGCGTTGATTTTAGTTTTGATGCCGCAGGCGATCCAATCACCTCAAAACAAACGTATAGTTATTTTGCTGAATATGGCTTTGTTGCACAGGAAAATCATGGCAGTGGCTTTTTAGGGGCGCAATTAAATGCGATTGCTGCTCATGACTTTAGTGCGCCGGATGTGTTATATATGGCAAAACAATTAAGTCGTCATTTAATGAAACCCTTACTGGGTAAAAAACCATTAAAAAGTAGAGAGCTTTTTAAACCGCAATCTTAGTACGGTATTTTTAACCGTTATTTTACAGGTAAAAAAATGAAAGATATTCTTTTGGGTATAAACGTTGATCATATTGCTACTTTACGCCAAGCCCGCGGTACTAGTTACCCGGATCCAGCTCATGCGGCAAGTGTTGCGGAGCATGCTGGTGCTGATGGGATCACCATTCATTTGCGTGAAGATCGCCGTCATATTCAAGATCGTGACGTATATGTGATGGCTAAAACAATTCAAACGCGTATGAACCTTGAAATAGCTGTTACTGATGAAATGATTGATATTGCGTTGGATGTAAAACCGGCTTACGTTTGCTTAGTACCAGAGAAACGGGAAGAGTTAACTACCGAAGGTGGCTTAGATGTTGTGGGTAACTTAGATAAAATTAAAGCCGCAACTGCAAAGCTGAGTGATGCAGGAATTAAAGTTTCATTATTTATTGACGCAGATAAAGCGCAATTAGATGCCGCTAAAGCATGTAATGCTCCTTACGTTGAAATACATACTGGCGCTTATGCAGATGCGCAAACTGACGCAGAGATGGGCAAAGAGCTTGAACATATTCGACAAGGTGTGAAATATGCGGCAGGTTTAGGGCTAATCGTCAATGCAGGGCATGGCCTTCATTATCACAACGTGAAGCCGATTGCCGCGATGGAAGAGATTTACGAGTTAAATATTGGCCACGCAATTGTTGCGCGTGCAGCCATTGATGGTTTAGATAAAGCAGTACGTGACATGAAGCGACTAATGCTTGAAGCACGGGCTTAAAGTTTGAATTCAGTCTAATAAAAAAAACGACTCAAAAGAGTCGTTTTTTTAAACTTACTTTATTAGCAGTTTGTTTCTTCAGCATTTACACCTTCTTTTACTTTTTCACAGGCGTCTTCGACTTTGTTTTGTACATCGGTTACAGCTTCATCTATGCGCTCACCTGCTTCTTCTGCGTGATTGTCTTCACAACCCATAATAAAAAAACTAGCGAAAAGGGCGATAACGGCTGTTTTTACTGTTGTAGATTTCATAATGTAATTCCTTGTAAATAAATATAGTGGTAATACTGTTGCGTTACTTTGTCTCAGCTACTTGGGCACGTTGCCACGTAGTGCGCCTGATACAAGAGAGATAACTAACAATACTAAAAAGATAAAAAATATAATCTTAGCAATTCCTGCTGCGGCACCTGCGATGCCACCAAAACCTAACACTGCAGCAATAAGTGCAATAACTAAAAATGTAATTGTCCAGCGTAACATTGTTTTCTCCTTGGTTAATTTGTACATATTAGATAATGCCATTTACATGCCAATATTAAAGTCCTTTAAAATCAGCTATTTACTTTTTCATTCGTTATAGGGAACAGTTTCATAGGAAATATTTACACGCTTTATGTGTAACTTGTTCTTAAGTAAAAAAAGGAATGTAAAATCACCACACTATTGGTAAGACCAATTAATTTAAGTGGTTTTTAGAAAAGAAATATTATCAAATATAGAGACTGCATAAATAGGGATGGAGCTTTGCATTCTATAGCTTATAAGTTTTGGCTATATTCGCTATTTTTATCATCTATATCTTGAAAAATAATAGCGATTTGTCGGGTGTTAAATTTAATGTGGGTATGTTAGCTTTATATTAATTGGTTTTACCAATTTACAAAGTGTTGGAAATGGTTAATTACTTTGATATGATTGTTGCATAGTTATTTATATAAAGTGGTTTTTTACCTGCTTTTGTTGCTTTGTTAACTATCAGGTATTGAATATATAAAGGGGCAGAGTATGAATATAGGTGAGTTACTAGCGACAGCAGCAAATTTGATGGCAACAGGCATGGTGGGCGTTTTTGTTTTTCTTTCATTGTTGATTTCAGCAATTGTATTAATGTCTAAGGTGGCGAGTCGTTTTGAGCAACCTATAGATGTACCAGCTCGTGCGCCATCAATCAAAGCGCAAGGTGTGCCAGATGCACACATTGCCGCAATTAGTGCTGCCATCGCTCAGTACAAAAATAAACAAAAATTATAAGGGGTGACTTATGGCTAAATTAAAACTAACAGAACTGGTACTTCGTGATGCTCATCAATCATTATTAGCAACGCGTATGCGTTTAGATGACATGTTACCTATTGCTGAAAAACTTGATGATGCAGGTTATTGGTCGATCGAATCATGGGGCGGTGCAACATTTGATTCGTGTATTCGCTATTTAGGAGAAGATCCATGGGAGCGTATTCGCGCCCTTAAAAAAGCAATGCCGAATACAAAGCAACAAATGCTGTTACGTGGTCAAAATCTTTTAGGTTACCGTCATTATGCTGATGATGTGGTAGAAAAATTTGTTGAGCGTGCACATAAAAATGGTGTAGATGTCTTTCGTATTTTTGATGCAATGAATGACGTGCGTAATTTAGAAACGGCAATCAAAGCCGCAATCAAAGTTGGTGCCCATGCACAAGGTACAATTTCATACACAGTAAGCCCAGTCCATACACTGGAGATGTGGCTAACACTTGCAAAACAGCTTGAAGATCTTGGTTGTCATTCAATTTGTATCAAAGATATGGCAGGTTTACTTAAACCATATGATGCTGAAAAGTTGATTAAAGGTTTAAAAGAAACGGTTTCTATACCAATTGCAATGCAATGTCATGCAACAACAGGTTTAAGTACAGCAACCTATCAAAAAGCGATTGATGCTGGCATCGATATGCTTGATACCGCTATTTCCTCAATGAGTATGACTTATGGACACAGTGCAACAGAGACCATTGTTTCTATAGTTGAAGGAACTGAGCGCGATACTGAACTTGATTTGAATCAGCTCGAAGAGATTGCCGCTTACTTCCGTGATGTACGTAAAAAGTATGCTGCATTTGAAGGCAGTTTAAAAGGTGTTGATGGTCGTATATTATTAGCGCAAGTGCCTGGCGGCATGTTAACTAACATGGAAAATCAACTTAAAGAACAAGGCGCAGCAGATAAACTTGATCAAGTGTTGCTTGAAATACCACGCGTTCGTGAAGATTTAGGTTTCTTGCCTTTAGTGACACCTACCTCGCAAATTGTAGGCACACAAGCTGTTTTAAATGTACTGACAGGTGAGCGTTATAAAACAATCACTAAAGAAACGGCAGGTGTATTAAAAGGTGAGTACGGAGCAACACCAGCGCCAATGAATAAAGAGCTACAAGAGCGCGTGCTTGATGGTGCAGACGTTATTACTTGTCGTCCTGCTGATTTATTAAAACCAGAACTTGAGACGCTGCAAGCTGAGTTATTAAAAGAAGCACAAGAGCAAGGTTTAATACTTGCTGATGAGCAAATAGACGACGTGCTAACGTATGCATTATTTCCACAAATTGGTTTGAAATTCATTAAAAACCGTAACAACCCTGATGCATTCGAAGCAATACCTGCGGCCCCAACGGCTCAATCAGAAAAACCAACTAAAACGAATAATAAAACAGTCACTGCTGAGCAGTACAGCGTAAAAGTTGATGGTAAAGTTTATGATGTAGTTGTTGCTCAAGGCGGTGAACTAAAAGAAGTTACTTTAAAAGACAGTGAGTTAATTCCCCAGTCTGCCTCAGTCGCATCAGGGGAGACATTGAATGCACCTCTTGCCGGTAATATCTTTAAAATTAAAGTTAAAGCAGGGCAAACGGTTAACGAAGGTGATGTAGTAATGATCATGGAAGCCATGAAAATGGAAACAGAGATCCGCGCTACACATGCAGGTACAATTGCTCAGATCCTAGTTTCTGAAGGTGACTCGGTTGTCACGGGTGATGCCATGATTTCATTAGCCTAGGAGTAAAGTAGGATGGAAGCATTATTGAATCTCTGGCATGCCACAGGTATTGCGAACTTTACATTTCCGGCATTGATTATGATTGCGGTGGGGTGCTTGTTATTGTATCTCGCAATTGCACGTAATTTTGAACCATTACTATTATTACCTATTGGCTTTGGCGCAATATTAACAAATATTCCTTTAGCGGGTTTATCAGACCCCGGCGGATTATTATATTACGTTTATCACATTGGTATTGATACAGGTGTATTTCCGTTATTAATATTCATGGGCGTTGGTGCGCTCACGGACTTTAGCGCCTTGATTGCTAACCCACGTATGTTATTGCTTGGTGCGGCGGCTCAGTTTGGTATTTTCGCGACATTATTCGGTGCTATCTTATTAAACTATGTACCAGGATTCGAATTTACTTTGCAGGATGCATCGGCAATCGCAATTATAGGTGGCGCAGATGGCCCTACGGCAATTTTCTTAGCCTCAAAGCTTGCTCCTGATTTACTTGGTGCAATCGCGGTCGCGGCTTATTCATATATGGCGTTGGTGCCAATTATTCAGCCACCAATCATGCGCGCACTAACAACACCAGAAGAGCGTCAAATTAAGATGCCACAGCTTCGTACAGTATCGAAAAAGGAAAAAATTATTTTCCCTCTAATGGTATTAAGCTTAACCATCTTATTTTTACCAGCGGCAACACCATTAGTTGGTATGTTCTGCTTAGGTAACTTAATGCGTGAATCAGGTGTGGTAGATCGTTTAAGTAACAGTGCTCAAAACGAGATTATTAATATTACAACGATTTTCCTCGGTTTAGCTGTTGGCTCTAAGTTAGCGGCCGATAAATTTTTAACCATAGAAACAATAGGTATTTTAGTTTTAGGTGCCTTAGCATTCTCTATCGGTACTGCATCGGGTGTATTTATGGCAAAAGGAATGAACAAGTTTTCTAAATCGCCAATTAATCCACTTATAGGCGCCGCAGGAGTATCAGCAGTCCCTATGGCTGCGCGGGTTGTAAATAAGGTTGGCCTTGAAAATAACCCACATAACTTCTTGTTAATGCATGCTATGGGCCCCAATGTAGCGGGTGTATTGGGCAGTGCAGTCGCTGCCGGTATTTTGTTAGCATTGGTAGGCTAACAATAACTAAATAAGATTTACTTCCAACCGACTGGCGCAGTGTAGACTGCGCTTTTTTTTGCCCTTAGGGTCTGTTGACCTTTTAGGGTTAAAATTTGTTCAAACTAGGGGCGATTTAATCGCGGCGCGAGATTTGTAACCTAGTGGGCTAAGTAAAAATCGAGCAAAGCTTCCGCGTCCTGCTCACGCCCTTTACCTACATCCGTGTAGGCAACAAAGAGTTAATCGCCCCTAGGCAGAACCCTTCGGGCAGCGCATGTTTGGCATTTATGCCGCGTTATCGCCTATTTATGGGGAATAACCACACTACATAGGCTCTGCCTTGTCTAAAAACCAAACGCGCAGCTGCAAATTTAACCTCGAAAGATAAACAGACCCTAGGTATACTCGATAGATATTGAATAAATAAGGAATGCTATGAATATCTTCGTGATTTTAATTTCACTGTTTGTCGCACTCATGATTCTAGTGCCATTACTTGAAAAGTATCAGTCGAAAATGGGCCTCGATGGCGCCACTAAATATGCAAAATATATTTGGCCACTGGTGATGATTTCATTGGTGGTGCAATTGATTTATATGTTGGTGAGGTAGAGCGTAGCCGTCAGCCGTCAGCCGTCAGCCGTCAGCCGTCAGCCGTCAGCCGTCAGCCGTCAGGTTCAGGGCAGCTAGGAGCGGTAAGTTTTAAGCTGCTCGGCGTTAAAATTGGCTACATAGATTGTGGTTGAACACCGCGAAACCCAACGAACAATATCCTGTCAGTCTGCATCAAGGCACTGCATTATCGGATGTCTAAAAGCGATAATGAGCTATTCATGAACCATTATGTGGGAAGTCAAGCTTTCAGCTTTTTAGACAATAACGATTTAACCTCACAAGGTTTAACGTCACTGATGGGAATTTGGATACATATTCATCACGTAAGGTGAACGCCAATTGCGTTTCCTATTAATAAAAAGCGCATGATGAGAGGTGTGCAGGGGGATTAGGGATCGCATCACATCAAACAGTTCAACAAAAAAACCGTTGCTACTTACATAACAACGGTTTTTAGAATTGCTTACAGCTTACAGCTTACAGCTTACAGCTTACAGCTTACAGCTTACAGCTTACAGCTTACAGCTTACTTAAGCGCTACTTGTAGCTCTCTGTTGCGCTCTAACTGCGCTAAAAAGTTATCTGCGATTGGCTTGAACTTAGCAAGTTCCGCGCGTGGCAGTGGTTCAGATTTTGGTAGCTTAACTGTTTTAGGGTTACGGTGAACGCCGTTAACTAAAAACTCATAGTGTAAGTGAGCGCCTGTTACGCGGCCAGTTGCGCCTACAGTACCAATTTTTTGGCCCTGTTTAACTTTTTGACCAGTTTTAACAGCACGTTTATTTAAGTGTAAGTACTTAGTTACGTACTGTGTGCCGTGGCTAATAAATACATAGTTACCATTATACTTACTGTAACCTGACTTAATTACCTTACCATTACCAGATGATACAACTGGCGTGCCAGTACGTGCTGCATAATCAATACCATTATGTGGTTTTACAGTTTTAGTGACTGGGTGCAAACGGCGTGGGTTAAAGCTTGAGCTTATGTATTTAAAGTTAACCGGTGCACGCAAAAAGGCTTTTTTCATACTACGCCCTTCAGGCGTATAAAAAGTATCATCGCTGTGGCGAATAGCCGCATAACGTTGGCCTTGGTTAATAAACTCAGCGGCAATAATTTTACCCGTACCAATAAATTCACCATCAACATAATGAGATTCGTAAATTAAGCCGAACTGATCGCCTTTACGGATATCATTGGCAAAATCCACGTCCCAGCCAAAAATATCAGCAAAGTTCATAATTTGGCGTTCGCTTAAGCCTGCAGCAATACCTGAAGTCCAAAAGCTATTGGTGATTTCACCGCCCGTTGAAGCGGTTAAAGTCTCTATTTCTTTACTATCAATAGATGTATCGTAGTTACCCTCGTCATTTAAGGTAACGAATAGAGTGTCTGTTTTTGAAATTACGTAACGTAACTGCGCTAACGAGCCATCTTCAGCTGTGGCGAAACTGAGTATTTCGCCAGGATGAATTTTAGTTAGCTTACGGGTTTCAGCATTGGTGTTCAGAAGTTTATGAACGGTTTGTGCGTTAAAACCTGCGCGTTTAAAAATCAGTGCTAAATTGTCACCGTTCTTTACTTTAAAATCGATTAGGTCATATTCGGGTAGCTTTGCTGCGTCTTCTTGCGAATTTAATTCAGTTAATTGCTCAATGTCATCAACTTTAACTTGTAACTCATAACGCTTTCCGATTTCAAGTGCATCTGCGTTATTGTCTTTAGAAGCGGTGGCTTTCTCTGAAGGAATAAGTGTTAGGGCAGCAATAGCAGAAACTAAACCTAAAATAAGCAACTTGTGTTTTTTTGGGATTTTGTGCACAACGTGAACCATAAGGTGCCTTTTTCTGCTGTCAAGATAATTAATCACTAATATTGCAGGATATACTTAATAAAGCGTTAATACCAGTGTTTTGTAGATTTAAACTGGGGCAGATTTACGCTAGAATCAACGCATAGACTGAATTTTTTGGAGTAATACACAGTGGATTTACAAACCGCTCTTGCAGAGATAAAACGCGGTGCAGAAGAAATATTAATTGAAGACGAATTAGTTGAAAAGCTAAAATCGGGTAAAAAGCTTAAGATCAAGGCGGGTTTTGATCCAACAGCCCCTGATTTACACTTAGGTCATACCGTGTTAATTAATAAAATGAAAACATTCCAAGACTTAGGTCACGAAGTGATTTTCTTAATTGGTGACTTTACCGGTATGATTGGTGATCCAACGGGGAAAAATATTACCCGTAAACCACTTACCCGTGAAGATGTATTAGCAAATGCTGAAACATATAAAGAGCAAGTATTTAAAATTCTTGATCCAGCTAAAACCACCGTTGCTTTTAACTCTAGCTGGATGGAAAATTTAGGCGCTGCAGGCATGATAAAATTAGCTGCTCGTCAAACGGTTGCTCGTATGCTTGAGCGTGATGACTTTAAAAAGCGTTATGCTGGCGGTCAATCAATAGCGATTCACGAGTTTTTGTATCCGTTGGTGCAAGGTTGGGATTCTGTGGCTCTTGAAGCTGATGTTGAGCTTGGCGGTACCGATCAACGTTTTAACTTGCTAATGGGTCGTGAATTACAAAAAGACGAAGGCCAAAAACCACAAACTGTATTGATGATGCCGTTGTTAGAAGGCACTGACGGTGTGCAAAAAATGTCTAAGTCATTAGGCAATTATATTGGTATCACTGATGCGCCTAACGACATGTTTGGCAAAATCATGTCAATTAGCGATGAATTAATGTGGCGTTATTATGATTTGCTAAGTAGCTTGTCAATTGATGAAATTGCTGACCTTAAAGATAAAGTTGCACAAGGTACTAACCCGCGCGATATTAAAATTGATTTAGCAAAAGAAATGATTGCGCGTTTTCATAGCGATGAAGCGGCTACAGGCGCTCATGATGACTTCATTAAACGTTTTCAGAAAAATGCGTTACCAGACGATATCCCAGATATGACAGTAACAATTGACGAAGATACAGTATTTATTACTAACTTACTTAAAGAAGCTGGGCTAGTTGCGAGTACTTCTGAAGCGATGCGTATGATTAAACAAGGCGCGGTTAAAATCAATGGCGAAGAAAAAGTCACTGATACTAAGCTTGAAATTAAAAAAGGCAGTACGGCTATTTATCAAGTAGGTAAACGTAAGTTTGCAAATATTACCTGTGCTTAACAGGTAAAGAATGAGAATTCAGTTTTAAAACCAGCTTCGGCTGGTTTTTTTATATAATTGTTTTAATTATCTCAATGCCAAAAATAAGCAATAACCAAAAAACTCGAGCTTGATTGAGCTGGCTCAAAAGTATCGGAATATCGGCTGCTTGAGGTAAGCGCTCGGTGCCTATGCGCATTTTATCAAAACGAGTGCCTTGATAAATCGCAGGCCCGCCTAATTGCACGCCGACCGATGCAGAACAACAGCTTAATAACCAACCACTATTAGTTTGATAGAAGTGTCTACCATAATGTTTTATATAATGAATGCTCAGCTTGCTGGCTTTACTGGCTGCAATTGTCAAAGCCAATAATCGGGTGGGCAGCCACTCAATAATATACAAAAGCCAAGCGAGTGGCTTTAAAAAAGGGCTGTTTGGCAAAGTGTTTTTACGCCAAGCTTGGTGCATCAAAGTGAGTAAACGATAAGACAATGCAGCCATTGGTCCAAATAGCAGGTAAATAAAGATAACGCTAAAATAATGACGCGCGACTCTTAATATCAACATCTCCATGGCAGCTTTACAAATACCAGTGCTTGATAACGCATTTACTTGACGGGCAAGTAGTGGTTTTAATAACTCTCGGGCAGTTGCTTTTTGGTTTTGCTTAACTAAACGTGCGATACGCAATGCTTTAGTTTCTATACTTCGCCATTCTAAACTTAAGTAAAGTATTAAACCGGCTAGTAGTTCAGGATAATAAGCAAATTCAATGAGTAGAACGACCAATGTCATGATCACTAAAAGCGTTAATATAAAACACAGGGAAGATGATAAATATAGGTAGCTTTTTGGTTCACGTTCACGATAAACACGTTTACCAAGCGCAGTAAAAACGGCCGTTAAAAATGTATTGGGGTGATACCAACTGACCAGAGGTAAAAAGCGCTCACTCAGGAGCGCTAATATAAATACAATAAAGTCCAAATGTTGCTGAACTAAATTGGGTAACACGTTATAGAGTTACCGCAGTTAACTTCTCTAGTAACGCGAGCACCATTTTTGATGAGTTAATTGAAGCGGTTTCTAGATATTCTTCAAATGATTGTGGTGACTCTTTGCCTGCAATGTCAGACATTGAGCGGATCACAACAAATGGTGTTTCAAGTGTAAAGCAGGCCTGTGCAATAGCTGCGCCTTCCATTTCTACGGCAAGCATTGTAGGAAAGTCAGCGCGGGCTTTATCAATACGTACAGGGTCACACATAAATGAATCGCCTGTGCAAATTAAGCCAATCAACGTTTTAACGTCACTAATGCTTTCAATACTTTGTTGCGCAGCGTCAATTAGCTTAGGATGCGCGGCAAAACCCGCTGGCATTTGTGGCACTTGGCCAATTTCGTAACCAAATGCGGTTACATCAACATCGTGATGACGAACTTCAGAAGAAATAACAACATCACCCACGCTTAATGACGGATCAAAACCACCGGCAGAACCCGTATTGATCACGCAATCAGGTTTAAAGTTATCAATTAACAGTGTTGTTGCAATACTTGACGCTACTTTACCAATACCTGATTGGACTAGAGTAACAGTGTTACCTGCTAGCTCACCAGTATAAAAAGTAAAACCTGCTTTAGTTAGAGTTTGTGGATTTTGCATCGCTTCACGCAAAATTTTAACTTCTGGCTCCATTGCGCCAATAATACCAACATTCATAATTTAAAATTCCTCGAATTAGATGGCTAGATTATACTGCAAAAATGGGAGTAGGGTAAAACAAACAAAAAATGCGAGCCTAAACTCGCATTTTGTTTTTACCGATGCTGCTATATTTCAGCTAGTGCAGTCGAATGGGCTTTTGCTTGCGAAGGAGATAACACTGCTGGTTTGGTCACTCTATTTCGGCTTGGGCGAATACTCGGTGCAGCAGGTTTGCCTAATTTAAACATAATGGCGTCTCGTACTTCGCTTGGGCGATAACCCGATTTTACTTTCATACGAATATGCGGGATACCAGCGGCCTCTAATGCACCATTTACAAACCAATCGCGCTGCGCTTTGTGGCCATCTTTATTTGCATTGTTAACTAAATCAACAGCGGCAACGATAGTCATTTTTTCTTTATCGATTAATACGTAATCCAGTTGTTTGTTCTTTGCTTTAGCAATAGCTGCACGTTTTGCTTTAGGCGATAAGCCATGTTTGCAATCAATGATATCAATTAATTTAACGCGGCTAACAATCTTGTATTGATCGCCAACAGCACGTTCTAAAAGATTTAAAAAGGCACTTTCAACTTGCGTAAATACACTATCTTTACGGGTGAAAGGGTAAGGGTTTCCGCCATCATCGGTAAACTTTGACGCAACAACAGATGCCCCTACGACTAAAACTAAAATTGATAATAAAGCGAATTCCATACGGTAACTCCACAACAACAAATTGACACTGTAAATTACAAAGCAATTTGTGTGCCTAAGTGTTGTGGTGTTACGTATTTATATTAAACGGGTATGGTTTATATTAAGGTTGATAACCATTGGCAACGCCTTTAACTGCAATTGCAACAGCATCATGGGCATGCAGTGACTCGTAATGATTTATTTGTAACCAGTAATCAGCGTATTGTTCACTTTCTAGTACGGCTTTTATTTTCCGTGCCGCATCTTCGCAAAACATCAGGTTTTGACCGTTTAAGCGAGCAAACTCTTGCTCATCTTCACGTTTAACCGCAGCCTGAACAGGGGTTTTAAGCTCATTTTCGAGTGTATCTACCAGGCTTAAAATATCAAATTCAGTAATATTACGATCTAACTTAATTTTGACGTTAGCAATAGAGCGTTGTGAGTGCGGCGTTGCGATTATGCCATCTGTACTACCAAGCCAATTAATTACTTCTTCGTGATTAAGTGGTTGTTGGTTAAATTTTTCCACAAAGGCATTTTGAATAAGTTGGCGCGCTAGTGCCGCTGAGCATGGGCATGTTGACGAATAAGTTACATCAAGGCTTAGTTCAAAGCTTAGTTGCCCGCGGTCAATTTTTGCCTCTAGAGTGATAGGGTAGCTTTTCCAGCCAGCTTTACCGCTTAAAAGTGACTTTCTGCGCAGTGGAAGCTCAAATTTAAATTCAATTTTTGCTTGATCACTCAGCCCTTCATGGCTTGAAATAAAAGTATCCAAAGCTTGTGATAGGGTACTAGGGTTAACATGTTGTTCGGTAGATAAGGTATCTAATGCTAAAAACAATCGCGACATATGAATGCCTTTTGCATCTTCTTTGTGAAGATTAACAAAGGCGCGAGCTTTTGCATTAACGTTTACAGGCGCAAGACCCCGAGATTCAAAAATAAACGGCAGTTCAATATCAGCCATACCAACCCAGTCTAATTTACCAGTTTGTAAGGCGGGAGCCGTATCTGCTATATCGGGCATGTTGGTTTGCATTGCAAGTCTCGTTGTTGGCAATTGTAAAGCGCAGTATTTTACACGAAATAATTTAAAAATACGTGGTAGATGAAAATTTTCTGTTTTCGTCGCGGAACATGAAAATTGCTAATGTAAAAATGCTAAAATATGCGTAGATGTTAGTTATTTTTGATAGCTACGAAGTTTGCCAAGTTTAAACGCATAGCCAAGAGACAGATTTATATATGATCGATTCTTCTTTGAGTCCCTGGGCTCGAATACTTTCCAGTTCCATTACCCGATTCGGTGAGCTTAAAACCGCAGCAATTTGCTATGCGTTATTAATAGTGGTGTCGTTGATTTTATCTTGCATGTTTTATTATGTCGCTGTTGGCGAGGTAATGTTAGTTGATATATTTGCCGTGGTTTTTTTTACTGCGGTGGTTTCTCCTATTATTATAAGCGTGCTGATTAACTCCATACGTCAGCTAGATGCATCCTATGCTTATTTAGACACGGCAACTAAACAAGAAAAGCTTTTAAATCAAACACTAAAAGACAATATTAGTCGCTTGAATATTGAGATAGATGAGCGGAAAATGGCTTTTCATGCCAAGCATCGTGCAATCGAAGAGCTCAGACACGAAATTGCAGAGCGTAAAAAGACACAACAAGAGCTCGCGCAACAAGGTATGTTATTACGATCTATTGTCGACTCCTCTCCTGACTTGTTTTATTACCGAGATAATAATGGCGTTTTTGCTGGGTGTAATAAAATGTTTGAACAAGTAATGGGTAAATCAAGTCTTGAACTAATTGGTAAAACCGCAGAAGAAATTTACCCAACCCATTTTTTACCTGAAGTATTAATCACCGATAATAAAGTCGAAGAAACTCATACCGCCTTAACGCTTGATGTGGAATATCCGGTAGGGAGTGAAAAGCGTTGGTTTGAAATGCGTAAATTACCGTTTATCAATGATGATGGTGAATATATTGGGCTATTGGCATTTGGACGTGATATCACTAGCCGTAAAGAGGCAGCGCAAGCACTTGAAACTGCCTATAAAGACAAAGGGAAATTTATTGCCACTTTGAGCCATGAATTGCGAACCCCACTCAATGGTATTGTTGGTTTAACACGAATGCTGCTTGATACTGAGCTTGATAAACAGCAGCGCAGCTGGTGTAACACGGTATTTTCTAGTGCAGAAACACTCGGCAATATTTTTAATGACATTATTGATCTAGATAAAATTGACCGTGAACAACTTGATATTGTTACCGACTCAATTAATGTATCTGACTTTATTAATGATGTGGTAAATTTTGCAGGATTAATAGCTGAACAAAAAGGTTTGGAGTTTGAAATTCAACGAAAAGGTATGTTGGATGTATATGCAAAGCTTGACCCCACACGTTTACGTCAAGTGGTATGGAACCTTATAAATAACGCCGTTAAGTTTACTAAACAAGGTCAAGTACAGCTTGAATGTCGTAGAGAAAATAGAGCATGCGGCCCATGGTTGGTTATGAGTATTACAGATACAGGGCAGGGAATACCACAAGAGCAGTTGCATCGAATTTTTGATATGTACTATAAAGCACCGGATTTAAAAGGGACTAATGCTATTGGTTCAGGCATTGGCTTAGCGGTAACAAAAGCTTTAGTCAGTGCAATGCAAGGCGAGATCCATGTTAGCAGTACTGAAGATGAGGGAAGTTGCTTTGTAGTTGAGATACCGCTGTCATTGTGCATCGCGCCCACAGAACAAAGTTATGCGGGTCGCAGTTTGAATATCTTACTCGTTGAAGATGTCCCATTGAATGCCGAAATTGCGACCAATTTGCTTGAACAACGTGGTCATGAGGTTATTTGGGCTGAAACTGGGGAAGATGCTTTATCATTTGTAGCGACAGAAGATGATTTAGATTTAGTACTGCTTGATATGCAACTACCAGACATTAACGGTGATGAGGTTGCAAGACAGATCCGTGAAGATGACTATTTTGATAAGTTACCGATTGTTGTTCTTACGGCCAATGTACGTAGTGCTGAAGAAGAACTTGAAGGTATATCAATTCAAGGTGCTTTAGCTAAGCCGATTAATACCACCAAGCTTGATAAAATGTTGGCTGAATTGTTTGATATAAAGCAAATTCAGCAGTGCGACGAAACCCGCTTAACAGTAAGTAAAGAGGCAGGAGCACATATCAATACTGATTTACTCGATGTTGAAACAATAGAAGACTTTGTTAACTCTATGGGCATAGTAGTTTTTAAGCGTAGTAGCAGTTTATTTGAAAAGCTTAACCCGCAATATCAACAAGAACTTGCGACCTCTTTAGCTAATGGTGATCGTGAAGAGTATAAGTCTGTTGCGCATAAGCTTAAAGGGGCCGCAGGCTCAGTTGGTTTAAATGACGTACAGTTACATGCGAAAGTAATGGAACATGGCGCTATAGAGGAAGATGAAGACGTTTTACATATCTGGCTAACTGTTTTAGCAGATAAAATAAATGAAGGACAAATTGCCCTTCATTCATTCTTACAGCAATTGGAACGTTAATGCTGTGGGTTTTGGTAAGATTGATATTAACTATCAATCTTACCAATGAAGCGATAACCTTCACCATGAATGGTGCTGATTAGTTCAGATGTGCTGTTGTCGCTTTCAAAGTGTTTTCTAATGCGACGAATTGTCACATCAACAGTACGGTCATTTGCACGTAATTCACGACCAGTCATATGTTTTATTAGCTGTTCACGGCTAAATATACGACCTGGAGAATCTAGCATTAAGCGTAGTGCTCTGTATTCACCTTTAGGTAAACGTTTAGCATCACCGTCAGGGGATGTTAAACAACGGCTGTTCTCATCAAGTTCCCAACCATTGAACGTGATTACACCATTTGTTTCAAGGTTTGATTCTTCACCACCAAGTGCAGTACGAGAAATCAAATTACGAGCACGAATAGTTAACTCACGAGGATTAAACGGCTTAGTTATATAGTCGTCTGCACCAATTTCAAGGCCTAAAATACGGTCAACATCATTATCACGACCGGTTAGGAAAATAAGACCTACGTTACGCTTTTGACGTAATTCACGTGCTAAAATCAGCCCGTTTTTGCCTGGCAGGTTGATGTCCATAACTACAAGATTAACATCATCATTATTTGTAAGCTTGTCATGCATGTCATCGCCATCAATGGCTTCAATAACTTTGTAACCTTCAGCTTCAAATAAACTAACGAGGTTTAGTCGAGTTACGTCTTCATCCTCTACAATCAGAATGACTGGCGTTTGCATTATTAATTAACCTTTTTCGGAATATTTTATTTACAATTAATTCGGTATTGTATTATAAAACCGAATACAGAGATTATAGGAGTATATCCATTTGTTAACAAGTAAAATCAATTTGGATGAAATTTAGAAACAGCTAATATTCGAGATTGCACTTTAAAATTACTACGCAATAGCTGTTGCTTATTGATATACAGTCGGATTTTATTCCCTTCTTGGACCAAGGAGGCAACACCACCTTTATCTAAAAAATTGATGCTTTCACCAACTGTTAAGGTGTCTAAGGAAGTAGCATCGATCCAAAGAGGGATTATATCATCTTCTAATGTTTCATCAATGTATGTGATATCGCAAAAGCGAGAAAGTTCAGAAATATGTTGGTTTTTATTAATTAAGACGACGGCAATGGGGACATCTTTAATTTTCAGTGTCGAATTACCCTTTAATATCGCGCCTATGCCTTGCTCAATATCATAAAAACAAAAAGTTATTTGTCTATTTTCATCGTTTCGAGGGAATTCTATAAACTTTGTTAGCTGATATAGGAAAGCAGACTTTACTTGCTCTGGTGATTTTGCTTGCAATAAAAAGGGAGTAAACGCCAAAATAGTTAACAAAACAACCCGAGCAATCATCTTTTAGTTGCCTCTTTTAATGGCAATGTGATGATGAAACGGGTGCCATCTTGGTTTTGTTCATCAAAATAAACACTCCCACCTAAGGCTTGCGTTACTAAGTTGTAAACTAAATGCATACCTAGACCGCTGCCACCTTCTCCGCGTTTAGTGGTTACAAATGGGTCAAAAATACGTTTCTTAATTGATTTATCTACGCCAATACCATTATCGGTATAATGAATGATTAAACTACTTTCGTTGCGCTCGACAGTGAGCTCAATTTCATTATCGATGCTATCTTTAAAGCCATGAATTAATGAATTACTCAATAGCTGCTGTATCACTTGCTGCAATGGTCCAGCTTTAGTTTCCATAACTAAGGTGGATGGGCAATGAGTTGTTATTTTAGGGTCTTTTGACTTTAAGTCAGTACGCATAGAGAGTAATACATCAGAAATTAACTCACTGATATTAACTAAAGCATTTAATTCCCCATCTTGACTAACGGCAACTTTTTTAAAGCTTGAAATAAGCTCCGCAGCTCTATTGAGGTTTCTATAAATTAAATCTAGGTTTTCTAAACCATCGTCAATAAAACGCTTGAGTTGATTTGACGTAAGTTTTTTCTGATCAAATCCGGCACTGATCTCAGCTAATTTATCGCGTAACAAAGTTGAACCCGTGATCCCTAAACCAATTGGTGTATTTACTTCGTGAGCAACCCCTGCAACCATTTGACCAAGAGACGCCATTTTCTCGCTTTCGACAATTTGATTTTGATATTGATGCATTCTCTCAAGGGTATCTAATAGCTCTTGATTTGCTTCACGCAGTGCAATGGTACGTTGATTAACTTTTTCTTCTAAGCTTTGGTTTAGCTGCTTTATTTCTTGTTTATCGTTCTTGTGCCTTTCAATTTGGTTTTGTGTACGGGTCAGCATAATATTCAAACTACTCGATAAAATATTTATCTCGGTAATGTTAGTCTTTGGTGCACGAGCACTATAGTTATGATTTTTTGACACATCTTGTAGTAAAAGGGTTACTTGATCGATTGGATCAACAATTCGTTTTTGTATCCGCTTGGCGACAAAGTAAACCAGCACTAAAACGAATAAGGTCAGAATGAGATCAACAATGATCTTTTTATTTATGTAGGCATTAAGACGCTCTAAACCACCACGTATATAAACGTATCCTTTAACTTCATTTTCGTACATGATTGGTTTTATTAATTCTATATAGTTTTCAGTTATTTTTGGTTCTTTTAACTCTTCAATGTTATCAACGCGTATTGGTACTGGAGGGGTTTTTTTAGCATTGAAACTGGTGAAAAAAACGGCTTTATTAGATATCTCATCAATAGCATAAATGTGGATGTTTTTAACTAATGGAATGCTTTCAAATGACTTAAGTCGTTGTTCTTCGGTTTTCCTATCTTCAAATAATACCGTTACTTGAGCGTTAAATGCTGTGATTTCAGCAAGAATATTCAGTTTATTGATAATTAATAGCTTTTGCTCTTTGACATCAAGGTAAGTCGAAATTGAAATCGATAGGGATAAGCACAAAGCTGTAACAAACATTACTGCGCTGATCAGAGCTTTACGTATACTTGTTTGTGGTATCGGTTTAGGCATTGTCGGAATGAAGCCTGAATATTGTTTTTTTGTTTAAGTAGCCGTAAGTTTAGCAAAAACCTAGCAAAGAGACTAAAAATATAAAAAAATTGTTAAAAAGCTGCCATTTTTTATTATTTAGCAGCTTCATTGAAGCCTGACCTGAATGTGGGGAAGCCTGGTAATTAACTGCTATAAACTGAAAATTTATTCGTTTTATGCACGGTTTGATAAGTGCCGAATTGAGTTTCTAGAATAGGCGGGTATTTCAAAAAGCAGTTAGCAACAATCGTTAGTTTACCTTGTTTAGTTAAGTGTTGCTTAGCCCCACTTAAAAATTGTTCGGCTACAGTATAGTCAGTCGCGATACCGGTATGAAATGGTGGGTTTGAAATAATAAGCTCAAACTTCCCAGTCACATTAGCTAAACCATTACTAAGTAAAGCTTTGCCGTTTACCGCATTTAATGCCAACGTTTGCGTAGTTGCATAAGCGGCAAGGGCGCTTACATCTGTACAGGTAAAATCCAATGCTGGGTTTTTTAGACCTAAAAAGGTAGCAATAAGGCCTGCACCACAACCAAAGTCGAGTACATTACCAGATTTAATAGCCGGTGCATTCTCTAACAGTATTTTTGTACCACCATCAAGCTCACCGTGATTAAATACGCCTGGAATACTGATTGCATTGAAACTAATCCCCGCAACATCAACACTAAACTGTTTGTGATAACGAGTTATTGCAAATTCAGCTAACGTTTTTATGTCTGAAAATAAATACAAGGCACAATGACGAGCGCTATCAATTTTATTACTATACTCGCAGTGGCAACTAAATTGCTTTTCAATCGATTTTACGCCGCTTTTATTCTCGCCAACAACCAATAATTCGGCATCAGGGTTAATAACAGCGCGTATATTATCAAGTGTCATCAAGGCTTCTGGTTTTGCTTTTGGGTAGTAATAGATAACTAAGTCAAAATGTTTACTTGCTATTTCATGGCTAACACACACATCAATATCATTGATGTTTTTAGCAAACTCACCATTAGCATGATTGTAGCTGAAGGCTGTAATCTTGCTGTTTGGATTTAACTGCTGTAGCTGTGACAAAAAGCCATCTTGTACAAAATTAACCACTAAAATAGAGTCCGCCGTTAGGTTTGCGCTATTGCGTAGTAAAAGTGAACTTGGGTTGGTTAATGCGCTCATAAATGGCTTTGCCTTAAAATTAATTGATTTAACTAATGCGTTCGAACATTAAATCCCAAACGCCATGGCCTAAACGATGACCGCGTTGCTCAAATTTCGTCAAAGGACGTAAATCAGGTCGTGGTACGTAATCGTTAGTTTCTGACTGGTTTTTAAAGTGTTCAGCAGTTTGCATTACTTCGAGCATGTGCTCAGCGTAGTTTTCCCAGTCAGTTGCCATGTGAAAAACACCGCCAATTTTTAATTTACTGCGCAGGCTTTCAACAAATGCTGGTTGTACGATACGGCGTTTGTGATGGCGTTTTTTATGCCATGGATCCGGAAAGAATAATTGCACTGTGGTAATGCTGCCTTGTGCAATACAATCAGCAAATACTTCAACAGCGTCATGTTCAAAAATACGTAAATTAGTGATGCCTGCTTCATCAGCATCCATCAAACATGCACCAACACCTGGGCGGTGTACTTCAATACCGATAAAATTAAGGTGCGGTGCGCTTTTGGCCATTTCGACCAATGACTTACCCATACCAAAACCGATTTCTAAAACAACATCGTTGTCATTACCAAATACTTGGGCTAAATCAAGCATACCCTGTTGATGCTCAAGCCCCATAGTTGGCCAGCATTTTTCAATTGCCGCAGCTTGTCCTTTAGTCAAACGACCTTCGCGTTTAACAAAGCTGCGAATTGTACGAATATATCTACCTTCTTGCTTCGCTTGCTCAAGGTTATCGTTACTTGAATCACTCATATATTTTGGCCTGATGAAAACAACATGTCTTAAAATGGTGGCATATTATCCCTGACCACGGCGTTGATCACAAGGCCTTATCTTTTGCGCATGTTTATAACTTGATATTTTAACTCACTGCAATAGACTGAGCGCCATTAAGGGGCGGGTTTAAAAAAGTAGTTATTTTGAAGTTAAACAACAGTGAAACAAGCTGGTTTTCACAGCAAGTAGTCGATTGGTATCATCTTTATGGGCGTAAAACCTTGCCTTGGCAATTAAATAAAACACCTTATAAAGTCTGGGTGTCTGAGGTGATGCTACAACAAACCCAAGTCGTTACTGTTATTCCTTATTTTGAAAAGTTTATGCAAAGTTTTCCTGATATTATTGCTTTAGCAAATGCAGATGAAGACCAAGTACTGCATCACTGGACGGGATTGGGCTATTACGCCCGAGCGCGTAACTTGCATAAAACGGCAAAAATAGTACGAGATCAATACAATGGTGAGTTCCCAACAACGTTAGATGAAGTTGTTGCCTTGCCCGGAATAGGGCGCTCGACCGCTGGGGCGGTTTTATCGCTGTCACTTGGTCAGCATCACCCAATTTTAGATGGTAATGTAAAGCGTGTGCTTGCTCGGTTTTTTATGATTGAAGGTTGGTATGGGGTAAAGAAAGTTGAAAATCAACTCTGGCAACTATCAGAGCAGTTAACCCCGGAAAAGCAAGTAACGCAGTTCAACCAAGCAATGATGGACTTAGGCGCTAGCCTTTGCTCTCGTAGTAAGTTTGATTGCGAGCCTTGCCCGTTGCGATCGCGTTGTGGAGCATATAAAACGGAGCAGGTGAAACAATTTCCGCATTCTAAACCAAAAAAGGCAGTGCCTAAGAAAGCATGTCATCAATTAATTATTCAATGTGATGATAAAGTCTTAATGGAAAAAAGACCTAGTTCCGGAATTTGGGGCGGTTTATTTAGTTTTTTTGAATTCGAGCAAAAATCTCAGTTAGATGCTTTTTTAGCGCAGCAAGGGCTTGATGTGGTAACCGAGGCCGTTGAGCCGTTTACCCATGTATTTTCGCACTTTGAATTAACCATTAACCCGCATGTACTTATTTTGCATAAAGTACCCGATGTGGTAAATGAACGGCAATTAGTATGGTACCCACTTGATGAGTCAATCGAGGTCGGTTTAGCGGCTCCAACTAAAAAGCTAGTTAAACAAATCAGCGCAATGGTTTACACTAGCTAATATCGTTTTAACAGAGCACAAGAGAGCAATCATGGCACGCACTGTATTTTGTCAAAAATTACAAAAAGAAGCCGAAGGGCTTGGTTTTCAGCTTTACCCAGGTGAGCTTGGTGAAAAGATTTTTAATAACATTTCAAAAGAAGCATTTGCACAATGGCAACATAAGCAAACAATGCTGATTAACGAAAAACATTTAAATATGATGGATCCTGAGCATCGTACTTTTTTAGAAGAGCAAATGGTTGGTTTTTTATTTGAAGATAAAGATGTGGAAATTGAAGGTTACCGTCCACCAGAAAAATAGTTTTCAAAGCAAATAAAAAGGGCTAATTTAGCCCTTTTTATTTAACTCAATTAACTCATTCGTTGAGTTCATCTTGTTTTTCGGCATTTCGCACTTGTTCTTTTAGAAACATTGCCACTTTCGAGTATTCAATTTCTAGGTTATCGCGTTGCTCAATTAGTTGATCACTAGTTAAATCTTGTTCTTTAGCATGGCTTTCAAACTCTTCAGCTAACTCTGCAATTTTTTCAGCGCCAATAGTTTTAGATATAGACTTTAGCTGATGGCATGCCTCAACAATGCTTTCAAAGTCATTTGTCATAATGGCCGTATTGATATCTTTTGTTAATATATGGCTTTGCTCTAAATACATTTTGAAAAAACGAATTTGTTTTGCCTCATCGTTATTAATATATTTAGCAAGTACATCCATATTAATCGGTGTAACAGGTTTGCTTATAGCGTCTGGCAATGGCCCTTGTTTGCTTTTTACACTCCATTGCTCAAGTGTTGCTTCAAGGGTATTGAGCTCAATGGGTTTTGTTATAAAATCATTAATACCGGCATTTAAACAGCGCTCTTTCTCGCCTTTTAATGCATTTGCAGTTACCGCAATAACATAAGGCTGAGCGTTTATATCTTCTAAAAGAGCGGCTTCATCACGTATTTTTTCTACCATGTCGTAACCAGACATTTTTGGCATATGCAAATCAGTTAAAATAAGTGGGTAACGACCTGTTTGCCACATTTTTAAACCTTGCTCACCATTATCAGCGACTTCAACCCCATAACCAAGTAAATGCAACTGATCGGTTAATACCTGTTGATTTAAAATATTGTCTTCAACAAGCAATACGAGTTTATTTTCTTCTCTGGCTTGTTCAACATTCAAGTAATTATTTAGTGTTTTAACTGGCTTTACTTGTCTAGGCGTGTGTAAACCAGCAGCAACTAGCAGAGACATCATAAAGTTTGATTTACATAAAGGCGCAGCATTTAGGTAAAAAATGTTTTTATGGTTTATTGCAGCTTCGTCTAACTTGCTTAGCACAACCACTTGTTGGTTATTATCCTCTAGCGTATAAAGTAATCGGCGTAACAGGTAATTTATATCGTCCATTGAGTCTATACCATCAAGTACCCAAATCACCCCGTGACTATCTTGATGTTCCTCTATCTGTTGTGGACTTTGTGTGACGATTGTTTTAGCGCCCATAAAGGATAGGTAACGATTAAGTGTTTGCTGTCGAGTCGGGTGGTCAGTAACAAGTACTACGCGGTGGTCTTTTAGTGTGTTTTTGTGGGCATACTTTATGGTGTTCTCAGTGCTAAATGGTAGCTCAACAACAAAATCACTACCGATACCTATATCACTGGTAACCTCAATAGATCCCAACATTAATTCAGTTAAACTTTTACAGATAGATAAGCCTAAACCCGTGCCGCCATATTCGCGAGTAATAGACCCCTCAGCTTGAATGAAGGGATTAAATATTTCACGCAGTTGCGCTTGATTCATGCCTTTACCATTGTCGCTAACACTAAAGCGTAGAGTAAAGTGGTCGGCTGTATTTTGTGCTACCTCTACGGCAATACGCACATGTCCTAAGCGTTTATCATCGGTACTGGTAAACTTAATTGCATTACTACATAAATTATAAAGTACTTGGCGAACACGCACTGTGTCACCAATTAGGTTAATTGGAATATCAGGGGCAATAGCGAGCTCTAGCTCTAATTGACGTTTTTTGGCAATTGATGATAAAACACGAGCCACTTCTTCAATAGTATCGGATACTGAAAATGGGATTGGGTCGATATTTAATTTTCCGGCTTCAATTTTTGAGAAGTCGAGGATGTCATCAAGAATACCTAATAAAGAAAATGCAGATTCACGTATTATTGTACTTAGACGATGTTGTGCGCCATCGAGCTCTGTTTGGCGTAGTAAATCAATTGTACCAATAACACCATTCATTGGTGTGCGTATTTCGTGGCTCATAGTCGCTAAAAACGTGGTTTTTGCTTCACTGGCTTGTTCAGCTCTTTGACTCGCTTTTTCAAGGGCTAAAGTACGGTTATGAACCTCAGTTTCTAGGCTACTTTGTAGCTTATGTAAATCTTGCTGTGCGACGTCATTATTATTTATTGCGTTTTGTACTTGCTCAAGTAGGTGGTTGATATTTTTAGCCACAATATTAAGGCCTAGATCAAGCTGCTCATTTACACTACTTTTATAGTTACCTGATTTGGTAATGCCCTCTAACTCATTAGCAAGTAAATCACTGCTTTTACGGATCCGTGTATTGATATACACATTGAAAAATAAAGCTAACAAAAATAGACAAATAAAAGCAGCTATGGCTAAAGCTATAGCCAACTCAATTGAGTGTTGTGGTAAAAGAGAGGGCGAGCTGATTTTTTGTCTTATAATTAATTCTCCAACAGGCTGATCATTTAAGCTTAGCAGGTGATGAAGGATCCCTTGTTGAACTTTATGCTGTTGAAGCTTGATTGGTTCAATCTTGTCCTTATTACTAGCAAAGACTAGCTGCAGTGGTTGAGTTGGTGAATATCTATAGAGGTAATAATCAAACTCGTTATTAAGGATAGAGCTTAAATCAAGTAACTGCTTTACATTATCTTGCCCGGGTCTGGTCAGGGCATCAACTAAAGGTGCATTCAATTGCTCGGCCAATACAATTAAGCTTGGCGTATCTTTAGTTGCTTTAATATCGAATTGCTGGCTTGGGTAAAATGAATAAGCAACAACCGCGAGTGCTGTTACCGCTAGGTTTATTATTAAAAAAAGAGGCAATAAGCCTTTCACAGGAGAAGAAAATTTACTCTGCATTTATTATCCAACTTGTCTATTATCAACCGCAATCTAAACAGCTGCTTGTGTACTTAAATCAATCCTATCATTTACTCGGAATAATTCACTACGTTTTTAGTCTTGTTATACATAAAGAGATTAAATTACTATAGAGCTTGAGTGAAATGCTAAATTGGTTGTCTTAAAAAGCAGCGTTTATTGCATTTATTAAACAGTTTGTTGAAAAACCGTGCAAGCAACTATAAAGAATAAAAAAAAAGTTGACTTAAAAGGGCAAAACCAGTTTAATACGCCGCACGCCCAGATAGCTCAGTCAGTAGAGTTGAGTGGGAATGTATTGAAAATCCTTTATGGTTTTCTATTAAAACTGAAATTGCCCAGATAGCTCAGTCGGTAGAGCAGAGGATTGAAAATCCTCGTGTCCGTGGTTCGATTCCGCGTCTGGGCACCATTATTTAGTAATAGTGTTTAAATCAATTGATTAAACATTATTATGCGTGCCTTAGCACACAGTTTTGTGTGCCGACTTAGCTCAGCTGGTAGAGCAACTGACTTGTAATCAGTAGGTCAACCGTTCGACTCGGTTAGTCGGCACCATTTATAAGGGTAGTTTGAAAAAGATGCTGACTTGTAATCAGTAGTCTGTTTAAGTTACCCGTCGACTCGGTTAGTCGGCACCATTTATTTAAATTAAGTGTTTTAAACATTTAATTAGCACTGTTTAAGTGCCTC
>NZ_JABEPJ010000017.1:0-90120 GCF_013002825.1 Pseudoalteromonas sp. NEC-BIFX-2020_002 | reverse complement strand
CATCACAACTCAGAGTCATGACTTTATCGCGGTTGTTATCTGCATAATCGCGGTATTTAAAGCTCACTGTTTCTTCAGTCGCTGACACTAATCGCGATTCTGACATCACGCCTTTTCGGGTATAACGAGCAAGGTAACTAACTAGCTTTTCACTGTACGTTAAACAGGCTTTGCTATACACGCACCATTTTGTTGGCGTGCTTACCTTCGCGAATGAACTATCGCATTCATTGAGCGCCGCCAGCATTTTACCTCTAAAGACTGTTGATAATGCTTTTACGGGGTATAAATAGCCTTTTTCTATTTCATGCCAATGCGATTTTTTTAGCGCTCCTGCGGGTATCAAACAATGCAAGTGGATATGCTGACTTAAATTTTGCCCCCATGTATGCAGTACGCTTGTCATACCTAACTGGCCATGCCTCTTTCGTTTCGCAAATTTACACAGCGTTTGCCATGAGGCTTTAAATAAACATTGATACAACGCGTTTGGGTTGTAGTGCGCAATGATATTTAACTCATGCGGGAGCGTAAAAACAAGGTGGAAATACCGACACGGTAATAAATCCTCTTGTTGTCTTTGCACCCATTTAGCCGTTGCCATACCTTGGCAACGTGGGCAATGCCGATCTCGACAGCTACATCCAATTTGTTGTACTTCACTACAGTTATCACATTGCCATGCTTGATAACCGAGCTGTCCCGTTCTGCATGATTGAAGGTGTTGGCAGACTCGTAACTGCTGATAACTCATTATGTGGTGCTGCCGATAATTCCCAAGGCCAGAATTTAAAATATCAGCGAGATGCAAGCCGCTCATTGGTTTCCCCAACTTGCGAGTAAATCAATACCACCATGCCCTAATTCAGGTAACCAGTGTAAGTAACTTTGCGTGGTTCTAATGTCACTGTGACCAAGCTGGTGTTGAAGTTGATGAAGTGGCATACCTGATTCAAGTTGATGTGTTGCATAAGCATGGCGTAGTGCATGTGGATTACAGTGTTTTAAACCACACGCTTGTGCGTGTTTTCTCAATGGCTTCCTGAAGGTCGATGCTGACATAGGTTTATCCATTAACAATCGCGAGTAAAACATCCAACCCGTTGGGTGATACATTTTCCAGTAACAACGTAATTGATTCAGTACACTATCTGATACAACTACGTAACGCGATTTATCTCCTTTACCATGTTCAATTAAAATGGTTTTACGCTGTCCATCGATGTCTTGCACTTTGATGCGCAGCAGTTCGCCAATACGCAAACCACATCCATAACACACCACTATCAATGTTTTTAAACGCATATCCGTGCAACTTTCTATAAGTCGTCGAATATCATCACGCGATAAATAAGTAGGTGCCCGAGGTTTCGCTTTAGGCAAGGCTATGTCTAAGTTCAGTGGGCGATGTAAAATATTCTTAAACAGAAACCAAATGCTGTTTATTTGTATTTTTTGACTCGCTCTGGAGAGCTTGCGAATGGCGGGATCTTTAAAAAAGATACTCAGCTCATCATCAGTAATTAAATCGAGTGGTTTATTAAAATAATGGCTGAGTTTAAGTAAATGCTCGCAGTAACTTTTACAGGTACTTTGTGAATAACCAAGATAGGCTATTTCAGTTTTGACTTGTTCAATGAGTGTATTCATGACTTACCTCCAAGTTATGGGATAACCCCAAGGTAAGTGTGGCTCAAATGATAAGAATAGGATCTCCGCGTAGCGGCTTAGTTCAACAATTTAATAGTGCGCTCATCGGGCATATTTATGCCGACACCACACTCATTTATCTACTTTATATAGTTTTAACAAATTACCTAAGGTATTACTATCACGAAGTTTTCTAAAACTTTAAAGCAAAGTTAAACAGAACAATATGCGCTCAGCGCTCATTTTCATGAATATATGCGCAAAGGGCTGTTTGGCCAATTAATTAACTACGATATTTAGCCAATCTCGATGGCCGCTTATCACTCAAAGCCGTCATTTAGTTTAATCTTTCATCGTTGGGTTTCGTTGTTCTCAACCTAACCCACAGTAGTGAATTAAACGCCGAGTTGATTGGGCTTTTCCTAGGGCGTGTTGACCTTTCGTGATTGATTTTGCAGCTGTATGTTTGGTTTTTAGGCAAGGCAGAGCCTATGTAGTGTGGTTATTCCCCATTAATAGGCGATAACGCAGCATAAATGCCAAACATGCGCTGCCCTCCGGGTTCTTTCTAGGGACAATTAACTCTTTGTTGCTCGGTTTTTACTTAGCCCACTAGGTTACAAACCTCGCGCCGCGATTAAATTTCCCCTAGATTGAACAAATTTCAATCCACAAAGGTCAACACGCCCTAGCGCCCAGGATCTAGCAGCTAGGCTCTTTTTCTTCCCAATTTAATGACTAGCTTGCAAGCAATTAAGCCACTCATCGGGTTCGGCTAAAATAAACTCTAAGTGGTGGTTCTCTTTGGTGGTTATTTTGATTCCCGCGGTGGTTATGGGGATTAAACCGCCAGCTTTACCTGAACATTTCTCAACGCGGGAAATATTATTAAGTTTGATGGCATAACTGCCTAAATTAAGTTGTTTATTTAGGGCTTCAAAATGCAGTAGGTTATCAGTGAGTGTTAAACGACCATCTGCTTTAGCAACACCCAGTTGTAATGTTGCATAACAGCGTTTGAGCTGTGTGAGTTTGGATTGTGCTGCTGTCATTATTCATTCCATCGATTTTTTAATTTATTCAGTGTAAGTTGCACAATTAGATGTGTCAATTATGTAAATTAATTGTTTTTATTTGTATTTTAAAATAAGCACTTACAAAAAGTTTTTTGCTCTGTGGTGTTGTTTTTTCTGCTTATTTACTTTTAAAAAAGCATAAACGACTAACGCCATTTGCATGGCTAATGCACAAAGAGTAAGTAATAGCTCTATGCGGTTAGCAGCCCTCGTTGGTAAATATAATTCGATAAACCATGCGAGGATAAGCATAAAAATAAGTGATGCATGTAAATAACGCTGTAACATTATTTTAAATTGCAGATGCTTCCAGCGGCTAAATACTAAAAGTAATGTACTCGCTAATGGGGTTAATAATATACAGCTAAACGCTGCCATTAATAATGGTTGCAAGGTGTGTGTTGTTATCATTATGTGTAGTGTCTTTATTTTGTGGTTATAGTCGCTTTGCAGTACAGCCATACAAAGCTATGTTTATATATTTTTTTAGCTAAAACGTTTTTAAACGTTAAGCTAAATAGTCATTAAGCGTGCGCCATTATAAGCTCTTTGGCGTTAGCTTTGGCGGTTTTACTAATGTTATCGCCACCAAGTAGGCGCGCTATCTCATCAATTCGGCCATGTTTATTCAGTGGAAGCATGGACGTATAGGTTTCTCCATTTGCAATTTCTTTCGCTACAAAAAACTGTTGGTGCCCAGAGCTGGCCACTTGCGGTAAGTGAGTGACACAAATTACCTGAGTAGATTTGCCTAGTTGTCGTAAAAGCTTACCAACTGCTGATGCTGTGGGGCCTGAAATACCTACGTCAACTTCATCGAAAATAAGTGTTGGCGTTACTACTTTTTGTGCAATGATCACTTGAATAGCTAAGCTAATACGTGATAATTCACCACCAGAGGCAACTTTTGATAATGGTTGTAATGGTTGCCCTGGGTTGGTTGACACTAAAAACGAGACATTATCAAACCCTAGATTGTTAGGGGCTTTGTCTGGTTGCGGTGATAACGCAATTTCAAATACGCCATTTTCCATTGATAAATGCGCCATACTTGCACTGATCAATTCATTTAATGTTTGTGCAGAAATAAATCGGCTGTCACTTAAATTTTGTGCTGCAAGTTGGTATGCGTCAAATGCGTTGGCTATTTCGCTTTCTAGCTGAGCTAATCGGGTAGAGTTGTTGCTTATTGACTCAAGCTCTTGCGTTATATTTTGGTGAAACTCAACCAATTGCTCAGGTTTTATATGATGTTTACGCGCAAGGTCCATTATGCCTACTAGGCGTGCTTCTACTTCATCAAGGCGGGCTGGATCAAGATCTGTTTGCTCGCCATAGTTGCGAATTTCACGGCTGGCTTCTTCAACTTGTACTGCTGCCTCTTCAAGTAATGCGGCAACACCTGATAAGCTTTCGTCAAAACTAGCAAGTTCAGCAAATTGCTGTGCACTGTGTTGCAGTAGTGAGCATGCATTTTGTTCTTCATTTTCATACAAGCTTTGCAATTCACGTTGGCACGCGTCGATGATGGTTTGGCTATGGCTGAGCTTATAATGTTCGGCTTCAATTTGTGTAAATTCATTTTCTTGTAAAGCAAATTCATCTAGCTCAGCCACTTGGTATTCAAGTAGTTGTTTTTGTGCAGCTTGCTGTAATTGTGCTTGTTCAAGAACCGTAAATTCTTTTTGTAAATTATGATAATTACGATAGTGCGTACGTACAGTACCCACTAATGTATGGTGTCCCGCGTAGGCGTCAAGTAGCTGTAACTGATGTTCGCTTTTTAGCAGATGCTGATGAGCATGTTGCCCGTGAATAGAAATTAAATGCTGACCGAGCTCTTTAAGTTGTGCTGCGGTGACAGGGCTGCCATTAATGTAACTTTTGCTTCGCCCGTTTTTGCACACTACACGTCGTAGTAGGCATTCTTGCTCATCATTAGAGAGTAAGTTTTGCTCTAAAAATTGCTTAGCGAAGGGCAGTGAGGTCAAATCAAACGCGGCACAAACTTCAGCGCGTTCAGTGCCAGGACGAACGGCTGAGGCTTCAGCACGTTCACCTAAACACAGTGATAACGCATCAATAGCGATAGACTTGCCGGCACCTGTTTCACCAGTTATAGCGGTCATGCCACTGTGCCATTCAGTGCTTAAATTACTTACAATCGCAAAATTTTTAATTTCTAACCCAATTAACATACTGTTTATCCATCCAGTCAATTAACTGTTAATTTATACAGTGTTTTGGGTTTTTGCAAATAAATTTTTATTATTAAGCTAAGTTTATTTCTTGTGTGTCTATTTTAGGAGGTGAAATAGGAGGTGTAATTTCAGTTTGTTCTGTTGCGTTTGAATAGTCTTCGTTATCATTATTTTGCAGCTCAGGAGATTGTAATATTTTGATCAGGGAGGGAAGTATTTCACGATAAAACCCATGGTTATAAGCAATACCAGTTTGGGGTAAGTCTGCAACAAAGTAATCTAACTTTTCGGCTAATGCGTCACGCTCACCAGTCACATAGGTTTTTGCAAGTTCACTGCTTATGGTGCTTATTAATGACTCTATAATTCCTTCTAGGTACAATAAATTTTCATCAGTGTGTGGCTGTACAACAAAAAAATTACTGGCGATAACTTGAGTGCGTGCGATATATTTTGGGCGTAGTATTTTTGCGTCACTAAACTCATTGAGCTTTGCTTTCAAATTGTTTGTCACTTCTGTGACGCGTGCATTAAATAACTTTTTTTTCGCTTCGACCGCTTTTCGACGGTTATTCTCAATCACCAAATAACTGCCAAGCAGGGTGATAAGTAATAATATGGCAAAAAATACAACGTAAGTCATTGTGTCGAATTCCCTAATATGGGTATTAAATTAATTTTAGCTATTTTGCAATAAAGTATGGGAAACCGCAATAGTGTTAATACAAACGACTACCCCAATTTAATTTGGTGCGCAGTACGTGGTAATAAGAGTAATCTTTAGGGTGAATAAGACGTAGTTTTTTGTCTGCTTTTTTAATAACCACTTCGTCACCGGGTAAAACAGCTAATACAACATGGCTATCACAACTAACTTGTAAGCTATCCGTATTTTCTAAACTGAGTTTTAAACGCACTTCATTATCAGCGTCAACAACTAAAGGGCGACTTGATAGTGTATGCGGAAACATTGGCACCAGTGACATTGCATTGAGCTCAGGGGTTAATATTGGGCCACCACCAGAAAGAGAGTAGGCGGTCGATCCTGTTGGCGTAGATACAATAAGGCCATCTGAGCGCTGCGAAAACACAAAGTCGTTATTAATGAAGGCTTCAAACTCAATCATATGGGCGACTTTATCGGCATGCAGTACCGCTTCATTGACTGCTGAATTAGCGCTTTTGAGTTCACCATGGCGGTATACTTCAACTTCTAATAAAAAGCGTTTTTCTTCAATATATTGGCCGCTTAATACTTGCTCTAAACTTGGTTCAAACTCTTGCGGATTCAAATCGGTCAAAAAGCCCAAATTACCCCGATTAACGCCAATTACAGCCACATCAAAGCGTGCTAACACTCTCGCGGCACCAAGCATATTTCCATCACCACCAACAACAATCGCTAAATCTGCTTGCTCGCCAAGTTCGATCAATTTAACGAGTTTTTCTTTTGGAACGCCAGCTAGTTGATGCCCTGTACGTTGCTCCACAATAACATTAAAGCCAAGTGCGTTTAAAAATGTATAAAGTCGCTGTAATGTTGCAGCTGCGCCATCGTGATTTGCTTTTCCAATTAAGCCTATGGTTTTAAACGGTGATTCCATGATGTTTACGCAAATAGTTATAATATTACTAGAGTAACTCAAAAATGATCGCTTTGAAAACATCGGTGCCTTGAAATAACTTCTCTTTGCCCCGATATACCTTGTATGCAGCAAGATGTAGAAATTATGAATTTAAATCCCCGAGATCAACAAATATTTTCAGCGGTAATGAGCCTTTACTGTAATGGTGAAGGGCAGCCTGTGGCGTCTAGCCGTATTGCTAAACAAAAAGGCATGGCTGTGTGCTCTGCGACAGTGAGAAATGCCATGTCGCGTCTTGAAAAGATAGGCCTGTTGTACTCACCGCACACTTCCGCTGGGCGCGTGCCTACCAATGCCGGGTTCGATTATTGGTTGAATGAGTTTTTCCCATTGACTGAAATTGCTCAGTATTGGCAACCAGCACAGGCGCAACTAGTCGAAATGGCGCATGGTATTAGTCAGCGCTATCAAGTGTGTTGTTGCGTTGGATTACCACAGGTTAGTTCGCAACAAGTGTTTAGGGTTGAAGTGCTAGACTTTGATGGTAATGACTGGCTTATTTTGTTGCTAGATCGGGCTGGGCAAAGCCATAATATTTGTATTCATAAGCCAGATGACGCGTCAGATACAATACGCTATCAATTTGCTACGTGGCTAAATACAGTTTTTAGTCAACAAACGTTGATGGAAGGATTGTATCGAATGCAAGCAATGGCGAATACCGCACCACGAAACTGTCATGATTCATTAAATCAATGGACACGTGAATTAAGCCAAAAGTTAGGCTCAGACAACAGTATTGTTGTGGGCGAAAATTATTTATATCGTCAAATTGATTGCGAACAAAGTTTAAATATCGGTGTCTCATTTTTGAACTTTGTAGAAGATAAATTAGCATTCAAAAATGGCGTGTCGGTTTTAAATACAGCGCAATTGCCTTTTACTGATTGCGATGAGTTAATGGTGATAAGTGTGCCGTATTTTCAAAATCATGAATACCAAAGTCGTTTTTGTGTAATTTGCCCTAAATCGGCGCAAATTGAAGCAATCATCCAAGAATTTAAATTAATCGAGTCACCTGACTCTTGAATCTTTTGATTCAATCCCCATAATTACCGCAATTGAAAAGAATTGGAGCATTTAAACTATGTCTGAGCAGACAAAATCACCAGAGCAAGAAGTTGAACTAAACGAAGAGCTAGAGCAGATGAAAGCAGAAGTTGAAGCCGCTGTAGAAGCTGCCGATGCACATGAGGGCGAAGAAGTAAGCCCTGAAGCTGAAATTGCTATGCTGTATGCAGAGCTTGAAGATGCTAAGCAAACAATCGCTGATCAAAAAGATGGTGTAGTTCGCGCTGCTGCAGATGTTGACAATATTCGTCGTCGTGCTGCACAAGATGTAGAAAAAGCACATAAGTTTGCACTTGAAAAGTTCGCTAACGAATTATTACCTGTTATTGATAACTTAGAGCGTGCTATTGAGTTTTCCGATAAAGAGAACGAAACCTTAAAGCCATTGCTTGAAGGTATTGATATGACAGTTAAGAGCTTTAATGATGCGGTTGCAAAGTTTGGTGTTGAAATTGTTAACCCACAGGGTGAGCAGTTCAACCCTGAGTTTCATCAAGCCATGTCTATTCAACCGAGTAATGATGTAACACCTAATACTGTTTTAGCTGTTATGCAAAAAGGTTATACATTAAATGGTCGTTTATTACGCCCTGCAATGGTAATGGTATCTAAAGCTGCTGACTAAGCAATGCTTAAAGTAACAAAATAAAAATGCCCGTTATAAACGGGCATTTTTTTTGTTTCGAGCTCGATGCCAAAGCTGGGCAATTAAAGTAAGTACCAGTGCGCTAAACATTAAACTTGAGAAGGGGACCGCACTTTGCGCATGCATAAGCGCGAGTATGGGGCCCACTAATGCGCCACTGCCAAATCTAAGCGTACCGATGACAGCCGTTGCTGTACCAGATTTTTCTTCAAATTCCATTAATATTAGCGCATCTGCGTTACTTGCTGTAACACCTAAGCTCATCATCAAAGGTGCAATTGCGGCTACAATAAAATACAACGATAAATGTAAAATACTAAAGGTGAGTAATGCGCCGCCTGATATAAAGCCTACCGTTAATCCGTAGTAGAGCATTTTTCGTGAGCCTATACGCGGCACTAGTCGGGTGTTTAAAAAATTACCCACCATTAATGCCATCACATTAAAAGCGAAGAGTAGCCCAAAAAGTTGTTCTGATACTTTGAAATAGTCGAGGTACACAAAAGGCACCGCTGTTAGAAAGCAAAAGAAACCGAAAGACACAAACATTGAGCTTGCTATATCAGCGCGGGTATCTTTATTTTTAAAAACTGTTTTATAGCTATCAAAAAATAACGCAAAACCTTTTAAGGGACTTTTGAAAATAGGGATATCAATTAAATAAATTTGCACTAAAGCTAATATGGTAAAGCTGTAGCTGGCTAGCACTAAAAAGATGGTTTGCCAGTGAGAAAACCCTAAAATTAATGATCCAACAGTGGGGGCGACTAATGGCGCAACCATCATAATCATTGATACGTAAGACATTCCTTTTGCGGTATCTTTTTGGTAAATATGGCGGATGATCCCGGGCACAACCACGGTAGCAGCAGCGCCGGTAAAAGCTTGTACGATTCTTAAAAACCAAAATAGATGAATGTCACTGCAAAATGCCAGCGCTAACGAACTGGCACCAAATAAAGCCAACCCGACTTTTGCAAGTACTCTGCGTCCAATTTGATCCGCTATAGGGCCAAAAAATAGCATCCCAAGCGCATAACCGGCTAAATATAGGCTCAATGATATTTGTACATTTGGCATTGTGGTATTTAGATCGTTAGCAATGACTAACATTGCTGGTAAATACATATCAATAGCCAGTGGAGTGATGGCAACAATACTTGCTAATAAGGGAAGTAGAATACGTTTATTTAAATAGGCAGCTGAGGCTTGCATCACGAATCCATCCATCTGAAAAAGAAGCGCATTGTAGCAGTGCCGAACACCCTTGTGTACTTAGTTTGGCTGATATTGATTGCCTTTAACATCGGTGTAACATATGTTCCTTTTTATAGAACTTATGATGATGTTAAATTGATAATTGGTTTGTTATTCTATAGGGAATCAAATTGTGATTTTTGGAAATACAATGAAAAAATTAGTTATAGCAATCCTTGCAACAGCGGTACTTGCCGGTTGTAAAACATCGCCGACAGGGCGCACGCAAATTGCACTTTACTCAGATCAGCAAATGAGCCAGATGGGTCAGCAAAGTTTTGTTGATATGAAAAAGAATCAAAAAATAAATAATGACCCAAGAGTTAACGCGTATGTGAAGTGTATTGCTGATGATGTCATTGCTGTTTTACCACAGCAATATGCAACTCAGGCTTGGGAAGTTGTTGTATTTGAAGATGATTCAGCGAATGCATTTGCATTACCAGGTGGTTACATTGGCGTGCATACGGGGTTATTAAAAGTTGCGAAGAACCAACATCAATTAGCAACAGTAATAGGCCATGAAGTAGGGCATGTAATTGCAGAGCATTCTAATGAACGTGTTTCACAAAGTGCATTGCTCCAAACCGGTATGCAAGTTGGCGGCGCTGCACTTGATATGGGTAATGTACAATATCGTGGCGAAATTATGCAGGCATTAGGCTTAGGTGCGCAGTATGGCGTAATTTTACCATTTAGTCGCTCACACGAATCAGAAGCTGATGTAATCGGTTTAGATTTAATGGCGAAAGCGGGCTTTAACCCTCAGGAGTCCGTGACACTTTGGCAAAATATGAGCCAAGCAGGCAGTGGCAATACACCTGAGTTTATGTCAACTCATCCATCACCGAGTAATCGTATTAAAGAGCTGCAAAATAAAATGCCTGGTGCATTGAACGAGCAAAAAGTAGCGGGTAAAAACCCGCAGTGTAACCTGTAATATAACAAGCCTGTGAATCAATATTTACAGGCTTTTTTTAAATAAAAAGACACCGAAATGCTTATAACGGGGACGTTTTGATTACGGCTTATCATCAATGGAATAATAAAAATAGCGAGTTAACAATGAAAAAGAACATGGCATTTATTACAGTCGCGAGTGTACTCTTGTGTGCATGTAATAGCAGCCCAAAACAACAGACTAACCCGTCTAACCCCGTAGAACAAAACAATAAGGCTATTTAGCTTACGCTAGGGCGTGTTGACCTTTGTGGATTGAAATTTGTTCAATCTAGGGGCGATTTAATTGCGGCGCGAGGTTTGTAACCTAGTGGGCTAAGTGAAAATCGAGCAACAAAGAGTTAATCGCCCCTAGGAAGAACCCTTTGGGCAGCGCATGTTTGGCATTTATACTGCGTTATCGCCTATTTATGGGGAGCAACCACACTACACAGGCTCTGCCTTGCCTAAATACCAAACATACTGCTGCAAAATCAATCACGAAAGGTCAACACGCCCTAGACACTGTTTATTTTGCTTCTGATACAGCAGGTGCGAAAGTAAAAGTGGAGTGTTTGATGTTAGAGCGTTTAACGACTGCTATTTTAAAATCATCACAAAGGTATCCTTTAGTCGTTAAAGAAAGAATAGCTGGAGTCGCTCAAACAGAATTTGTGCTAAAAGCAACGTACACAAACGTAAATGCGCACAGATGGGTATTTCCATCTTTAAGGCCTAGTTCGTCGGCAACGGTTAAAGCTGAAATACTCAAAAATGATCAGGTTGTCGCCACTATTAGTAAAGAAATTGGCTCAGGTGCAGCGTTTGGAGCATGTGATCGACTTGAAAAAATAGCCTTAGCAGGTGGCCGCTACATTTCAAAATGGGCTGCAAAACAGAATTACAATTAAATCGCTTAATATTATTAAAAACGTGATTATCTTGTCAAAGGAGGTAATTCAGTAAATGAGTTATTTCCTTATCGTTATTACAGCTCACTAATTTAATGTAATTTACCCTCTTAAATATTTAATTTGCCTTTAAATACTTTATTTTGCACTAAATACAGGTACTTCTAGTGAGTTTTTCTGTGATTAGATATGTGCATAGCTGTATGTATATATTTACAATCTGAAACTCACTATTAACCTTTTGCTTACAGTGGGGTGTTTGCAAATTATAATGTAAAGCCTTTATAAAGCAGTCTATAAAAAAGGGGGGTTGCAAATTTAGTATGGATCATTATAACTTTTTCTATTTCATTTAACGCAGTAATTGTTGGGGTGCTTTAATTTAATCATAAACTTGTTTTGTTTGTAATACGCTCTAAGTTTAGCGTGTACCTTTTAGGTGCTTTTCGTTTTAACTTAATAAATATTATTACAACAATTAAAAAGCAGGAATGAAGATGAAGTTACGTCAATGTATCCCTTTGTTAGCCGCCGCACTTTGTAGCCAGTATAGTCAGGCAGAGGTGAATGAACTACAAATACTACAATACACCAGTGAAGCAAGAAAAAGCACAATAGGTGAGAGCGCTGATATTGATTTAAGTTTTTCCAATCAATATAAAACTATGGCAGACGGGGTTGTGGTTATAAGCCATGAAGTAAGCCACCCTGGGGCCGATTTTATAAAAGTGCACTTTAAAGATTTACACTTACAAGGCAATGCTAAACTGGTCGTGAGAAATGCAGATAATTCTGAACGATACGAATACACCGCAAGTAATATGCGATTTGCTACTTTTGATTCACGTGAAGGTGATGATGGTATCCATTCTTTTTCGTCTATGTCGGTCTCAAATGACAGCGCTATCATAGAATATTATCCAGATCCCCTTGATGCTACTTCATTGACAGAGTTTGGCCATATAGATAACTATTTTTATGGTACAGAAAGCCACACAGCTCAGTACGATTTGAGTGACGTAGCGCCATCATCAACCTGTGGCGTAAATGAACGTCAAGATGTTCAGTGTTGGGCTAATACTCACCCAACAGAATTCGAGCGAAGCCGACCTATTGCACGCCTTGTTATAGGTGGGCGTAGTTTATGCACGGGCTGGCGAGTAGGTAGTGACAATAAAATGTTTACTAATAACCACTGCGTCGAAACCGCCGCTGAACTTGCATCAACTGAAGTGTGGTTTAATTATCAACATAAAAGTTGCAATGGGACGATTCGGGAGTCGGTTGTTAAAGTGTCAGGAAAAGACTTTTTAAAAACGGACGTCATGCTTGATTACACCTTATTTAGTGTTAACAACTTTTCTTCAATAACCCAGTTTGGGCATTTGGGCCTTGATGTTCGCAGCGGTATTAATGGCGAACGAATATATATACCTCAACATGGTGCCGGAAACCCTAAAGAGCTCGCTATAGAATCTGATCGCGATACTAACGGATTATGCCAAATAAATAATGCCTCGGTGAATGGCCGAGGCACTAACACAGATATGGGCTATTACTGTGACACAATAGGAGGGTCTTCGGGCTCACCTGTTATCGCAGCATCGAGTAATAAGGTAATTGCGTTGCACCACTTGGGCGGTTGTTACAATAAAGGTGCAAAAATTAGTAGAATTTGGCCACAAGTATCTACTTTTTTCAATGGCGTGGTACCCGTTGGAGATAACGCAGGAACAACGCCGCCAGCTGTTGCACGTTTTAGTTATCAATGTGATTTTGAGCAATGCAGTTTTGATGCAACAAACTCAAGTTCATCAGGAACGGTAAACCGTTTTGATTGGCAATTTGGCGATGGCCAAACAAGTAATGGTGCAACTGCCGTACATACATATAATGCAGCGGGTAATTACGACGTTACATTATCAATTCGCGATAGCAATAATCAAACAAACACGATTACAAAACAAATCATTGTCAGCAGCGACTCTCAGCCTCCAGTAAATAAATTAACCAAAGGGCAGACGATTAGTAATCTAGCCGGTAATAAAGGCTCAGAAATACGTTATTTTATCGATATTCCATCTCAAGCAACGAACATAAAAGTTACCACGTCAGGTGGTTCAGGTGATGTTGATTTATATGTTAAAAAAGGCAGTGAACCAACGTCAGCTAGCTACGATTGCCGTCCGTATCGAAATGGCAATAATGAAACATGTAGCTTAAATACTGGCCAAGGTCGATACCATATTATGCTTAAGGGGTATGCCAGCTTTAGTAATGTCAGCATCTTAGCAGATTATGATATGCCTACAACGACACCTACGCCTCCACCAGGATCAGGTAATGGCTCAAGTTCAATCATTACCTCACGTGCTTATGGGCACCCGGGTTTATGGAATAAATATACGTATACAGTTCCTGCAAACAAAAGTAGCGTAACGATAGAAACGTCAGGACAAATAGGTGATGTTAATTTATACGTAAAAGTAGCGGGCGGGGTTAGTCTGACTAGTTATGATTGTAAGTCAGTAACGAGTGGTTCAGCACAGACATGCACAGTGCCTGTTACATCAGGACAGGTGCTTGCTATTGGGTTGTATGGTCAATCAGCATACGACTGGGTGAAAGTGTCAGCAAATACGCAATAACCATTGATGGGTTATATCAATCTGGGTAGATATGGGGTCTATTTAATTCGTTAAATTGTTCAAATATTTATGCTGATTGGTATTAATTAAGGTAGATATAAGCAACGTATTTTAATACGTTGCTTATATTATAATATTTGACGTTAAAAGGTCCATTCTACATGAAGTTGTGGCACAGACTCATTGGTATCAGTGCCTAGCTTGTTATGCCAGTATTGCCATTCTAAACCTATTAAGAGTGTGTCTTTTTTCATATCTATGGCATTGCCCAAATCCCAAGTAATAATTGGCTGCGCTAAAATCCACGCTTTAACATCATTGCCTAATTCATTTTCGCGTTCAGCAATGTATTCAATGTGGCCTGTAATATTAAAGTGTTGAGAACCAATCGTAAATGGATACCCCCACGCAATATCAAGCATCCAACTATTAGTTTCACTTGGTGCACCACCACGTGCAATACCTTCATTATCATCAATGTAGGCGGTCACTAAGGTCGATAAAAAGCTAAACCCGGGTGCTTGCCAATTAACTTTTACCCCGGGTAAGTATTTTAATACTTTAGCCTCTCCTGAGGCATTAAACCCAGCGGTTAAACCGACATCAGAAATGGCACCAAATGAAAAGTCATTACCAGATATTTTAGACAGGCTGAAAGTTGAATACCATTCGCCATAAAAGTCACGATCTTGGTAATCATCTTCTAAATCATCATTTAAATAATCAATGAAGAAAAAGTTATCGCCGTAATCGTAACCAGATGCATGTTGTAGAGAAACATTGGTAGTGCCTGCTTCTAATGAAGTGAATGGGTTTGTAATATCACCACGATTTATATGTAACTGGGTTTTGCTCCAACTAGCTGCAAAGCTTGAAGTGCTTAGTATGCAAAGCGTAATTAAAGGTAAAGATGTTTTTAAGTTCATAACGTTATGCTTAATGGAAAATTCAAAGCAAAGTATAGCAGCTGCGCCTAGAATTGGGCGCAGCACGGGATTTATTATCTTTTATGCTTTATTTCGACGTAAGCAAATTACAGTGATGGCGGTAAACGCCAATATAAAACAGTAGTACGAGGAGGTTGATACTTCCCATGGGCTAATTTTAAATGTTGCACCTAACAGTAAAGCTTGTGCGCCATAAGGCAGCGAGCCTTGTGTTACACAGGCAAAAATATCCAACAAGCTTGCTGAGCGTTTACCACTAATTTTACCATCATCGGCTAGCTTCTTAGCGATAGGACCTGCAACAATAATCGACACAGTATTGTTGGCGATACACATATTGCTGGTCATTACTAATGCGGCAATACCAATTTGATCTGCTACCTTACGGTGCCATTTGGCAATTACCTTGGTGATAGCCTGAATTTTATGCGCTATATAATCAAGGCCGCCGTTAATACGGATAAACTCAGATAAGCCACCTATAAACATTGATAACAAGAATATCTCTTGCATATCGGTAAAGCCTTTATAAATATCTTTTACAAAGCTTGCGCCTTCATAACTGCCCGTAAAGCCCATGAGTGCGGCGAAAATAATACCACTAAATAACACCACAAAAACATTAAAGCCCATTACGGCTAACACTAAGATAAACGCATAAGGAAGCACTAACCAAATGTTGTAATCGCTCGTTTCAACAGCTTGCGCAGCTGGTGTTAAATAAAATAATAAGCCAATTGTTAGCGCTGCAGCAGGCAAGGCTATTTTTAAATTTTCGCGGAATTTATCTTTCATCTCACAACCTTGCGTACGTGTTGCGGCAATCGTCGTATCTGAAATAATAGATAAATTATCACCAAACATAGCACCAGATACAATCGTACCGGCCATCAATGCAGGGTCAATACCGGTTTTAATTGATACGGCATAGGCAATAGGGCCAATCGCGCCAATGGTGCCCATTGACGTTCCCATTGCTGTAGAGACAACCGCAGCAATTAAAAATAAACCAGGTAAAAGAAAGGCTGGTGGAATAAGCGATAAGCCCGCATTAACAACGGCATCAACACCCCCAGTGGCACCCGCTACGGCAGAAAACGCACCGGCAAGTAAATAAATCAAGCACATGGTAATGATGTTGTTATGGCCTGCGCCTTTTATAAAGGTTTCGACACTGTGGTTGATGGTATTTTTATTAAGGATAAACGCTAGCATAATCGCAGGTAAAATCGCGACGGGGGCAGGAAGTTGATAAAAGGCGTAATCAACCCCTTGTGATTGCAGGTATAAACCAGCACCTAAAAATAAGGCCACAAAGGTAAGTAGGGGGAGCAAAGATAATTTTGCTGTTGTTTTATTAAATGCTGGCTGCATCATATTCCTCGTTAGATAACTCATTACAACAGCCAAAGCTTCCCTCTTTTAGCTGAATTTAGTTGTTTGTCTCATCAAAAAAGATAAGTACCTCAACAGCGCCCGCAAGCCAAAGACCAAATCGGCGCAAAGAAGGAAGTTTAAATGTATAGATGGCTAAAGTCTATGGGTATCTGTTATTATTATTTTAAAGGGTTACCTGACTATTACACGAGTTTTAGATAAAATCTAGCGAACTCAAACATGCATAGGTTAATAACATGAATCGAATCGGCGTATTTGGCGCAAATGGAAGAATGGGGCTGGCATTAGTCGAAGCCGCACATAAAAATAATAATGCAGAGCTTGGCGCAGCCTATGTCCGTAGTAGTTCGCCCTTACTTAATTTAGCGGTTAATCAGTTAAATAGTGCAGCGCCAGTTGCTATGGACTTTAGTGATGAGCGTAATGTTGAAGACATTGATGTACTAATTGACTTCACATTGCCTGCCGGTATGCGTGAGCACTTAAAGACGGCCATCAAGCAAAAAATCCCAATGGTTATTGGTACTACCGGTTTAAATGATGATGACATGCAAACCTTACAAGCGGCAGCACAGCATATCCCGATCGTATTTGCGCGCAACTATAGCGTAGGTGTGAATTTACTGCTTAACTTAGTACAAACCGCGGCAACAAAGTTTGGTGATGACTTAGATATCGAAATTTTCGAAGCGCATCATCGCCATAAAATAGATGCGCCATCAGGCACTGCGCTGGCTATTGGCGAAGCCATTGCAGAGGCAAAAGGCTGGGTACATGATGATGTTGCGGTATTTGATCGTAGCCAAGTAGAAAAAGAAAAATCGCAAAATGAAATTGGTTATTCGGTGCTTAGAGGGGGGGATATAGTTGGTGAACATACCGCATATTTCGCAACTTCTGGCGAAAGGCTTGAATTAACTCATAAAGCCAGTTCGCGAATGACCTTTGCATTAGGCGCAGTAAGAGCTGCAGGCTGGTTGAAAAATAAGCCTGTAGGACTTTATGATATGCAAGATGTGCTTGACTTGAAGTAGTTTAGTTGCATTTTTGGGTGTTTGGTGGCTTTTTTAGCTAATAAGGCTTATTTCTGCTAATTATTGAAATAGGGTTAGACCTAAAAGCCAAATTGCTATAAAATAGCGCTAATTTGCCAAAAATTCATAATTGCGTGTTTCCAATCGCTATAAACGGGTAGTAAAGCAAATGACTTTACGCCCGTTTTTTACTGTTAGGAGGTTAACTTGACTAAATCCGCTCTGTTAGTTCTAGAAGACGGCACAGTGTTTCGCGGTACTGCAATCGGCGCCGACGGCATGTCTGTCGGTGAAGTAGTATTCAATACGTCTATGACTGGTTATCAGGAAATTCTGACTGACCCTTCATACGCGGAACAAATCGTAACTTTGACGTACCCACATATCGGTAATACGGGTACTAACAGCGAAGACGAAGAAGCGAGTCACATTTGGGCTAAAGGCCTTGTGATCCGTGATTTGCCACTGCTAGCAAGTAATTTTCGTAACGAGCAATCGTTAGATGATTATTTAAAAGAACGTAATATCTTAGGTATTGCAGATATCGACACCCGTAAACTGACTCGTATTTTGCGCGATAAAGGCGCTCAAAACGGTTGTATTGTTGCCGGTGACGAAGTAGACGAAAACCAAGCGCTCGCAGCTGCGCAAGCCTTCCCAGGCTTAAAAGGTATGGATTTAGCGAAAGTAGTCTCAACCAAGGAAAACTTTGAGTGGCGTGAATCAAGCTGGACATTAGGCGAAGGGTTCAAAACTCTAAACGCAGCCGATGAAAAGTTTCATGTTGTTGCTTATGACTTCGGTGTAAAGCGTAATATTTTACGTATGCTTGTAGATCGTGGTTGTAAATTAACCGTTGTACCTGCACAAACCTCGGCAGCTGACGTGTTAGCACTAAACCCAGATGGTATCTTCTTATCGAATGGCCCGGGCGATCCAGAACCGTGTACATATGCCATCGATGCAATTAAAACCTTCTTAGAAACTGAAACACCTATTTTTGGTATCTGTTTAGGTCACCAATTGCTAGCTCTTGCCTCGGGTGCAAAAACAGTGAAAATGAAGTTTGGTCATCACGGTGGTAACCACCCAGTGAAAGACTTAGACCGTGGTGTTGTGATGATCACAGCGCAAAATCATGGTTTTGCTGCTGATGAAACAACGTTACCAGATAACCTTCGTGCTACGCATAAGTCGTTATTTGACGGTACGTTGCAAGGTATCCATCGCACCGATAAACCAGCGTTTAGCTTCCAAGGTCACCCAGAAGCAAGCCCAGGCCCACACGATGCAGCCCCATTATTTGACCACTTCATCGATTTGATGCAAGCGCGTAACAACTAATTAGACCGGAGTAACAATGCCAAAACGTACCGACATAAAAAGCATTCTTATCCTAGGCGCTGGCCCGATTGTAATCGGCCAAGCCTGTGAATTTGACTACTCTGGTGCTCAAGCGTGTAAAGCACTCAGAGAAGAAGGCTATCGAGTTATTTTAGTTAACTCAAACCCTGCAACAATTATGACTGATCCTGATATGGCTGATGCGACGTATATCGAGCCAATTCACTGGGAAGTTGTAGAAAAAATTATTGAAAAAGAAAAGCCTGATGCAGTACTGCCTACTATGGGTGGCCAAACAGCATTAAACTGTGCACTAGAATTAGACAAGCATGGTGTTTTAGCTAAACACGGTGTTGAGTTAATTGGCGCAACGGCTGATGCAATCGACAAAGCAGAAAACCGCGAACGTTTTGATGTGGCAATGAAAAGCATCGGCTTAGAATGCCCACGTGCTGAAATCGCTCATTCAATGGATGAAGCAAAAGACATCATCAAGCGTATTGGCTTACCGTGTATTATTCGACCTTCTTTCACTATGGGCGGCACCGGCGGCGGTGTAGCGTATAACTTAGAAGAGTTTGAAGAAATTTGTGAGCGCGGTTTAGACCTTTCGCCAACTAACGAATTACTGATTGATGAATCACTCATTGGTTGGAAAGAATACGAAACAGAAGTTGTTCGCGATAAAAACGACAACTGTATTATCGTGTGTACCATTGAAAACTTTGACCCTATGGGCGTGCATACAGGTGACTCGATCACTGTTGCACCAGCACAAACATTAACCGATAAAGAATACCAATTAATGCGTAACGCTTCTATGGCGGTTCTTCGTGAAATTGGTGTTGAAACAGGTGGTTCAAACGTACAGTTTGGTATTAATCCTGAAGATGGCCGTATGGTTATCATCGAGATGAATCCTCGTGTATCACGCTCATCTGCACTAGCGTCAAAAGCAACAGGTTTCCCGATTGCTAAAATCGCGGCTAAGCTTGCGATTGGCTACACGCTTGATGAATTACAAAATGATATTACAGGTGGTAAAACACCTGCGTCATTTGAACCATCGATTGATTACGTCGTAACAAAAATTCCTCGCTTTAACTTTGAAAAATTTGCCGGTGCAAACGATCGTTTAACGACGCAAATGAAATCTGTAGGCGAAGTAATGGCGATTGGTCGTAACCAACAAGAGTCGTTACAAAAAGCATTACGCGGTCTTGAAGTAGGCGCAACGGGTTTTAACCCAATTGTGGCACTTGATGACCCTAAAGCGAAAGAAAAAATCATCCGTGAACTACGTGAACCAGGTGCAGAGCGTATTTGGTACATCGCCGATGCAATGCGTCATGGTATGAGTGTTGAAGATGTTTACGAATTGACTAAAGTCAACCGCTGGTTCTTAGTACAAATTGAAGACATTTTAAAAGACGAAGCAAAAATTAGCGATGTAGGTATGGCTGGTTTAAATGCTGACTTCCTACGTAAGTTAAAGCGTAAAGGTTTTGCTGACCCGCGAATTGCTGAAATTGCCGGTGTATCTGAAGCTGAGATTCGTAAGAAGCGTCATTTATTAAACATCTTGCCAGTATACAAGCGCGTTGATACGTGTGCTGCTGAATTTAGCTCTGATACCGCTTACATGTATTCAACGTACGATGAAGAGTGTGAAGCGAACCCAACTGATCGTGATAAAATCATGGTTATTGGTGGCGGTCCTAACCGTATAGGCCAAGGTATCGAGTTTGATTACTGTTGTGTTCACGCAGCGCTTGCATTACGTGAAGATGGTTTTGAGACTATCATGGTTAACTGTAACCCTGAAACGGTTTCTACCGACTACGATACTTCAGACCGTTTATACTTTGAACCAATTACCCTTGAAGACGTGCTAGAAATCGTACGTGTTGAAAAGCCAGTTGGTGTAATCGTGCAATACGGTGGTCAAACGCCACTTAAACTTGCTCGTGAACTTGAAGCGAACGGTGTGCCAGTAATTGGTACTTCGCCAGATGCGATTGACCGTGCAGAAGACCGAGAGCGTTTCCAACAATTAGTTGAGCGTTTAAACCTTCTTCAGCCTGAAAATGCAACAGTGACTTCAACAGAAGAAGCGATTTTAAAATCAGCTGAAATTGGTTTTCCATTAGTAGTACGTCCTTCGTATGTACTTGGTGGCCGTGCGATGGAAATCGTGTATGACGAGCAAGACTTACGTCGTTATATGACCGAAGCTGTACAAGCATCAAATGAAGCGCCAGTATTGCTTGACCGTTTCTTAGATAATGCGATTGAAGTTGACGTTGACGCAATTTGCGACGGCGAGCAAGTGATTATCGGCGGCATCATGGAACACATTGAGCAAGCCGGTGTTCACTCAGGTGACTCAGCCTGTTCATTACCAGCACATTCGTTATCACAAGAAGTACAAGACGTAATGCGCAAGCAAGTGACTGATATGGCACTTGAGCTTGGTGTAGTTGGCTTGATGAATACACAGTTTGCTGTAAAAGAAGACAAAGTATACTTAATCGAAGTTAACCCACGTGCAGCACGTACAGTACCGTTTGTTTCTAAAGCGACGGGGGTTGCACTTGCTAAAGTAGCGGCGCGTTGTATGGCAGGTCAATCTTTAGCAAGCCAAGGTATTACTAAAGAAGTTATTCCACCTTACTACAGTGTAAAAGAAGTGGTATTACCATTTGCTAAGTTCCAAGGCGTGGATCCAATCCGTGGCCCTGAAATGCGTTCTACTGGTGAAGTGATGGGTGTAGGCGATACGTTCGCTGAAGCTTTTGCAAAAGCGCAATTAGGTGCAAGCAATACTTTACCACGCGGTGGTCGCGCGTTACTATCTGTGCGTAATAGCGATAAACCACGTATTGTAGAGCTAGCTAAAACCATGACAGATCTTGGTTTTGAACTAGATGCAACCGGTGGAACAGCTGCTGCACTTGAAGATGCTGGTATTGCGGTACGCCGTGTAAACAAAGTATTTGAAGGTCGCCCGCATATTCTTGATAGAATCAAAAATGGCGAGTATAGCTATATCGTTAATACTACCGAAGGTCGCCAAGCGATCGAAGATTCGAAGGTGTTACGTCGTGGTGCATTGCAACACAAGACTAACTATACTACGACCTTGAATGCGGCATTTGCTAACTGTACTGCTAACCAAGCAGACGACCGCAGCAAAGTGACGTCAGTTCAAGAACTACACCAGCGATTGAACTAAGGAAATGTGCCAAGGCCTTAATCGGCCTTGGGATTAAGTGAGAAAAGTATGCAAACAATTCCGATGACAGTTCGTGGCGCAGATTTAATGCGCAAAGAACTTAACGAATTAAAAACAGTTACCCGTCCAAAAATTGTTGCTGATATTGCAGTGGCACGTGAACATGGTGACTTAAAAGAAAACGCTGAATATCACGCAGCGCGTGAACAGCAGGGTTTTTGTGAAGGCCGTATTCAAGAGATTGAAGCAAAGCTTTCAAATGTACAAATCATTGATGTAACTAAGTTACCAAATACAGGTAAAGTTATTTTTGGTACGACAGTAACAATCGTTAATGTTGATACTGACGCTGAAGTTAAATACCAAATAGTTGGTGATGATGAAGCGAGTATTAAAGATAACCGTATTTCGGTAAATTCACCGATTGCCCGTGGTTTAATTGGTAAACAAGCTGATGATGCTGTGATCATTAAAACCCCGAAAGGCGACGTGGAATACGAAATCCTTGAGGTTGAGTACGTTTAATTACTTTACTGACTTTCACGTTTTATTAAAAACCGATGCTTAGCAATAAGCATCGGTTTTTTTATGCCTATGCTAACCTCGACATTCATTAATAAACTAGGTACGTTAGAAGTAATTGTTTCTTATACTTTAGGTTTTTTATGGAAAAGGTTATTTTCCCTACAGCATTACAAAGTGGCGATAAAATTGCAATCTGTGCGTTTTCTTCTAGTGTAGAAAGCCCTTTCCATAAACGCCTTGATATTGTATTGAATGGTTTAACACTGCGCGGCTACGAAGTAATAGAAGGGGAGTGTTTAAGGCAAAAAAATTGCTCTGCAAAGCAACGTGCAGATGAGTTAATGACTTTTTTGACTGATGATAGCATTGCCGCAATTATGCCACCTTGGGGTGGTGAGCTTGCTATGGAAATACTTCCACACCTTGATTTTAATGTGATTAAAAAGTCTCGCCCTAAATGGCTGGTTGGGTTCTCTGATATAAGTACACTTGCTTGTGTAATAACAGCGAAATGCGGTTGGGCCACATTGCACTGTACAAATTTAATGCAATTACATCCAGACGAACAAGATACTCATTGCTTACAAGTATTTAAAACGCTTGAGCTTGAAGCGGGCAATGAGTTTACTCAAACCCCTGCGGCCTTTTATCAAGGTGATGCAATTAATTATGCACAATCACCGGATGCGTTATTTTCACTGTCAAAGCCTAGCCAATGGCGTTGTCTCAATGTAAAAGACAACCGTGATGTTGAGCTTTCTGGGCGACTATTTGGTGGCTGTTTGGATACATTAGGTTTATTGCTTACGTCACCTTTTTTATCACTACATGAATTTAAAAAGCAGTTCGCGCCGCATGGTTTGGTCTTGTATCTAGAAAATGCAGAGCTTCAGCCGGCAGCTGTATTAAGGTTTATTATTTCACTTAAGCTAAATGATATATTTGGTCTTATTAATGGCTTAATTATTGGTCGAAGTGCGGTTATAAGTACAAAAGAGCAAGATATTGATTATTACCAAGCGCTGGAACTTGCACTCAGTGATCGTTTATTTCCAGTAATAATAGATGCAGATATTGGTCATGTAGCGCCCAATTTATGTTTAGTTAATGGAGCAAAAGTGAAGATCAGTGCAAGGCTTGAAAACACACTCGTTAAAAACGCTAAAATAATAACGTATTTAGAGTAGTACCTTCTTTTGTGAATATTAGTAAAACATGCGCGGCATAAAGCCCCGCCTACGGCAGGTTTAGATCTTTATGCATGTATCGTAGGCGGGAGTTTACCTCGCGCAGCTCTAAGATTGGTATTAACTGTTTTATGCTTAACCAGTTGCACAAAGAGTGGCTTATTAGGGAAATAAGCCACTTATTCATCTAACTTATGCAGAATGTATTAAACATTAACCATACCGTAGTAGCGCAGAGGTTAATTATTTTGAATCCGACATTTGTTCCACTAACTCAACACGTCGATTAAGTTCGCGGCCTAATTCATTTTTGTTAGTTGCTACAGGGGAATAGGGCCCAACACCTTGTGAAATTAATCTTTTTTCAGCGATACCATAGTTAGTAATTAAAGCGTTAACAACAGCATCAGCCCGACGTTTAGAAAGCTCTAAATTATATTCAGCAGAGCCTTTATCATCTGTGTGACCAACAACATACAAACTCAATGCCTTATTTTTTTCTAAAACTTGCGCAATGACATCCAATGATTGTTTAGATTCAGGCTTTATGCCCGCTTTATCGTAGTCAAATAACACCCCATAGATTGAGGCTTTACCTTTTTGCTTAAGTTGCTCTAACACTTTATCGCTATTTGTCTCTATTAACCCAGTTAATAATGGCTCGCTCTGCATCACTACAAGCTGAATACGAGAATCGCCTGCATAGTTACCTATAAAAAAAGCTACATAGGTAGTTTGGCCATCAACAGTACTTTTCATAACTTGGTATCGAGGTTGGCGCCAGTAATTATAAGCTTGTTTTACAGCGAGCTTATCACCTAACTTTTGTAAATCCTCATCGATTAACCTATCTCTGGTGTTACCACTGCATGTATTTTTTTGACAAGAGAATACCGTTTCAAACCCTGCTTTAACTAAAGCACTTAGATAATTATGATAAATTTTTAGCGTTGACACCCTGTTTACGATATAAGTAATTTTGGTTAAGTCTCCGGTAACGTCTAGCATTGGGAGTGTGTTTGTTTTTGTATCAACAATACCAACAGGAATGCTGAATTCTTCATAATCAACCTGTTTATAATCTTCAATATAACTACTAGGGTAGCGACTTATTAATGGATGGTCTGCTGAGCCTCCTTTATCTTTACGTGGTGCCTTGGTTATCTGTTTATTATTGTGTTTGGTAAATGCGTCAAAATTGGCAGTGACAAGTCCTGATTCAATGTCTTTTATATCCACTGTGGTTAATAATACTCGCGTCGTATTTTTATACTGACCAACAAATAACGAAATAGCAGCATCGAGGGACTCATCCCCTTTTGTGGCGAAAATATAGTGAGGTTGTTGGAATTGATTACCAGAGTTAAAGTAGCTAGACTTGTCAGCTAATAATTTTCTTTGTTCATGTCTATCTCCTGAATAACAATCACTTAAAGAACATGTATAAACCACTTTAAAACCAGCATCACTTAACGCACTTTCATAATTTTTTGTTACCTTTAACGAAGCAACATTTTTTATCGTATAAGAGTAATGTCCGGTATCTCCAATAAACTTTTGATATTCAAATTGTTGAGGTCGTTTTTCTTTAGGCACAAATTTTGTAACAAGGCGAGTTTCTTCACCTGCTAAAATAACTGAATTCTGCAACTTTGCATTTGGGTAGGGTGAAAGTAGGGGCTTTGCTTGTATGCTAAATGTAAAACTTAGAAAAGTAATACAAAGCACACATATTTTATTTATGTTGTTCATGATAATTCCTTTTAATTGATTAGTATTGAGCCTAACCACTCAGCCTAATCGCTGAGTGCCACTTAGCTTGTCTTCCCTTTCATTATTGTTGGGTAATCAAGGTGAAATGTAAAAACGGTACAAAAATACTACAAATTCAACCATTTTTCAAAGTGACTTGAATTTAAATATCATATTAGGGTTGAATTATCAGCTGGATTTGAGCGTTTTTTTGCGCAATTTGCTGGTGAGGTTGACTTCAAATGTAAGGTAGATAGGGTGGATAACGTATCAATTTTTTAAGGGCTATTTTATCTTAAAACACAAATTAACGGTTATTACGAATAAGATTAAAAATGCACAATTGTTATTTTTGTGCATTTTATTTTGGAATTATAGTGATGTGTATTTATAAGCTATAAAATGCTGATCACGTGCTCTTGGCCCAAACGTGATTTTGGTAATTTAGCATTATAGTCGGTTACCGTTTCATGATAGCCAATAGCAAGTGCAACATCACAAATGTATCCGTCGAGTTCATCTGCAAATATTTGGCTAATAAGATGTGGATCTACGCCTTCCATTGGTGTTGAGTCAATCCCTAAGCGCGCCGCGGTATGCATTGTGTTACCCAGTGCAATATATGTTTGTGCTTTTGTCCATGCTTCGTTATTGCCATTTTCATCGGTGTTAAGGTCAACAAATGCGTAAGCGCCAAATGCTTGTTCACGGTTCTCTGCTGGTGTACGACCATTTTTAATATCCGCATCAATAACTCTGGCGTAATCTTCACGGCTGTATTTAGGGTTGTGGGCAAATAAAATAATATGCGAGGCTGTTTTAACATGCGGCTGATTAAACTGAAATTTGTTTTCAAAAGTGTCATGCATACGTTGTTTAGCATGATCTGATTCAATCACAATAAATTTCCACGGCTGCGAATTGATAGATGAAGGTGATAGGCGCATTGCTTCATATAATACGGCTAAATCGTCAGCAGCAACACGTTTGGTTGCATCGTATTTTTTTGTTGTATAACGAGTATTTAAGTCATTAATAATTGGGTGTGTCATATTTTTTCCTGTAGCGAATAGTTTAAATTAGCTAAACCTTGATTACTTAATAATCGTCATTTCATTAAGTGTAAATGACTCAATTGCACCATCAACAGCTTCAACATAGTCTTGAAGGTGTTGGTTGTTCATATGTGCTTGCCATAATTGGCGGGTTTGCCAGTTTTCATAAAACATAAAATGAGCGGGGCTATCATTATTTTGATGTAAGTCGTAATTGATACAGCCTTGCTCAGCGCGTGTTGTTTCAATAAGCTTTATTAATTGCACTTTTACTAAATCAATGTGTTCAGGTTTGGCAATAATATTTGCCACAATGGTCAGTTGTGCCACTTTAACTCCTACGAATGAATGTATCTAAGCTAGGTTTATTCTATACATGCATAGTAATCCTTGCTTTGCTTTAGATAAACACCATAATGATTGAATCATTATCAAATAAAAATAGATAATATGCAGATTGAAGATTTAAAACTGATTTTGAAAGTAGCGGAGTTTAGAAGTATTACGCGCGCCGCAGCAAAACTAGATATGCGTACAGCCACTGCCAGTGCAGCAATTAAACGAGTAGAATCAGCATTAGGCTGTGAATTATTTGTACGTACTACACGTCACCTAAGGCTTTCAAGTGCAGGCGAGCGGTACATTGTGCAGTGTGAGCAAGCGCTGACAATACTTGAGCAGGCAAAGCAAAACATTAAAGGTGAACACGATGAAATTGAAGGCGAGCTGAGGGTTGCATTGTCATCTGATCTTGGTCGAAATTTAGTGATCCCTTGGATAGATGAAATAATGGACAACTACCCTAAAGTGAGTTTACGTACTCACATAAGTGACAGTAACATAGATTTTTACCGTGACTCAGTTGATATAGCGCTTCGCTATGGCTCGCCTAATGATGCTAACGTGTATGGATTTAAAATTTGTACGGTGCCGCGTTTATTGTGTGCAACCAAAGAGTATCTTGCTGAGCACACTAACCCCATACATCCCGATGATCTTGAACAGCATCAAGGACTGTTTTATCAGCTACAAGACATTATCAATAATGTTTGGGAATTTACCGATGGCGAAAATAAATACAAAGTAAAAATGCAGGGAAGGCGAGCTTCAAACGATGGTGATTTAGTTAGGCGTTGGTGTGTTGGCGGTAAAGGACTTGCTGTAAAATCGGCGCTGGATATTGCAGATGACCTGCTTAATGACAGGGTCGTTACAGTTATGCCTGATTATCAACATACCTGCGGCGAGCTGTGGCTAATTTGCCCAAGTCGGCAATCAATTACGCCCGCAGTGCGGTTGTTGCGTGATGTATGCAGACAAAAAGCACACGAAACACTAAAACAGCTTGTTGAGAAGGGGATACTTGACACCAGTGTATTGGTAAACTAAAGCAACAAGTACACCCTAATTACGTGATCTTTGGATAATAAATTTATCGGCAGTTTCTTTTTTCGTTTATTTTAATAGCAGTTGTTTGATGGCTTTTTTTGCACTTTCACTCTCAGGGTTCAATGCAAGTGCAGTTTGATAGCTCCTTAATGCGAGTGTAGGCTTATTTGCAGTTAAATAAGCTTCTCCTAAACTGTCATGCGTGTTCGCAGAGTCAGGGTATTGCGCTGCATTGAGTTCAAAGATTGCAATGGCGGCATCAAGTTTTTTCATTGTCATTAATTCATAACCAAAGTAGTTGATGGTTCTTTCTCGAAGCGGGTTATTTTGCTCTTTTAGCTCACTATACTTACTTTTCAGTCCTGCAACTCCCCCAGCTAGTAAAGCATTATATAGTTGGCTATCAACATTTTCTGTGGCGATTTTATAGGGTTTGTCATAATAAATATTTAATAATCCTTCGGTCATCGGAGTTAATGGCGCTCCGCCAGTATTATTTAAAATAACCACCAATAATTGCTCTTCAGCAATACGACTAATAAATGCATTAAAACCATTAATCCCCCCTCCGTGTTGGATTTGAGTTAGTGGCTTGCCATACTTTTGCGTCTTTAATTGATTTACTTCCCAACCCAGTGCGTAATTACGTTGTGTTGAGGTGGTGTACATTTGACTTTTTAGCTCATTATTGAGCAGTTTATTTGTGTAAAGTGCTTGATCCCACTTAACTAAATCACGAGCAGTCGAGTACATAGAGCCTGCCGCATAGGGGATCGACATATCCAAATAAGCAGTATTAGTATGACCATCTAAGTTATTGTTGTAGCCACTAGCGCGATATTTGATGATATTACTACTTGAGTCATAACCACTGTCGCTCATACCAAGAGGCGTTAAAATATTTGTTTGCAAAAGTTGTTGATACGTTTTGCCTGATGCTTTTTCAATAATTGCGCCCAATAAAAAGTACCCTGAGTTACTGTAGCGAAATTTACTGCCGGGTTCGAAGAGTAAATCATCACTGCATAGCAGTTTAATGAACTCATCTACGCTATACGGATTACGGCTATAGTTCTGGCGAAAGTTGTTAGCTTGAGTGTAATTAGTAAGCCCAGAGGTGTGGTTAAGTAATTGCCTGACGGTAATTTGCTGCGCGGTGTCTGGCCGGTAATCGGGTAAATAAGTGGCGATGGGTTTGTCTAGCTCTACTTTACCATCTTGTACTAGTTGTAAAGTCAGCATTGCGGTGAATTGCTTAGTGATTGAGCCAATACGAAATTTTGTATTGGGTGTATGTTTAATATCCCATTCAAAATTGGCATAACCATAGCTTTTTTCAAAAATCACTTTGCCTTGTTTTGCCACTAAAATATTGCCGTTAAACTGTTTTAAGTCATGGTATTTTTGGATAAAAGAATCCATTTTTTGCTGTTGATTATTGGCGTTTGTAGCACCAGAGAATAATGCGAGGGATACTATTAAAAAAGAGTAAAGTAACACGAGTTGTTTTGATAGCATGTGCGTCCTTATTTGTTTTTAGTTCGTTTTATCGTCTATTTGTAGCGTGGATTGTGTGCTAAGTAAATAATTATAATGTTGATTTTATGTACTAAATTCACGGTTGTTGTGATTATTAATATAAAAAAGCCCGCACTGTAAACAGTGCGGGCTAGTTGGTTGGGATGTTAAATTTTATGTATTGGTTGGCGTTACTGCAACAGGTTGACCATCGACTAGCGCTTCTTTACCACGCCATTTACGAATAACTCGTTTGGCATCTTCTAGCGCCACGTATTGGCATGGGATCAGTATTAAAGTGATAACCGTGGCAAACAGTACGCCAAACGCAAGTGACACTGCCATCGGAATAACAATCTTCGCTTGTAGACTGGTTTCCATAATGATGGGCATTACACCAATAAATGTAGTGATAGAGGTGAGTAGTATTGCTCTAAAGCGTCGTGCGCCTGCTTGAGTTACGGCATCTTTAATTGCAACGCCATCAGCGCGCGCTTTATTTACAAAATCAACCATAACCAGCGAGTCATTTACCACCACACCGGCCACCGCGATAATACCGAAAATTGACAAACCACTCATCGTCATACCCAGTACCATGTGGCCAAACATGGCACCTATGACACCAAACGGTATCACCGACATAATAATTAATGGCTGCGAGTATGATCGTAGCGGAATTGCTAAAAGTGCAAAAATAATCATCATTGATAAAGCAAAATCACGTACTTGCTCTGCAACGCTGTCCATCTCTTCTTGAATACGTCCAGCAACACTGCTCTGTACACCGGGGTAACTTTTTAATAATGAAGGTAAATATTCATCGCGAATTTGCTCTGCGATGGCAAACGGTTCAACTTGATCAGTATCAACAGATGCCCACACATTAATGGTACGTTTAGAGTTTTCACGGCGAATGCTATTCACACCATCAACTAATTTAACTTCGGCGACTTCAGCCAGCGGTACTTCCGCGCCACTTGGCGTAACAATACGTACACTGTCAATGTCGCTGATTGAGTTACGGGCATCTTCAGGGTAGCGGATCATCACCTTAATCTCTTCGCCATCGCGAAGAATGCGCTGTGCTTCAAGGCCGTAGTAGCTAAAGCTTACTTGGGAAGCAACATCAGCAAGGGTTAATCCCATACTGTAAGCAAGTGGTTTTAAATCAAGTTGTACTTCATCTGTTGCACTTTGCATTGAGTCATTTACATCACCCACGCCTTCCAATGTATTCAATTTTTCTTTCAGTTTTGCGGCAACTTCTTTAAGTTTATCAACGTTTTTACCTTCAAGACGGAAGCTAATATCGCCATCATCTCGGCCCCCATTCATAATGCTATCTTGAATGGTTAATGTTTTAACACCAGGCAGAGGTGGCATTTGCTCACGCCAAAGTGCACTTAATGCAAAGGTATCAATAGGGCGTAGGTCTGGCTCAACCAATATCGCCATGATGCTGGCATTAGTACGACCGCGTAAGCTTACTGATAAATCACGAACCATAGCAGTGCCATATTGTTCTTTAAGCTGATTATCAACATTTATAATGACTTGCTCAATTTTACGCGCAGTTTCTAGTGTTGCTTGCTCTGATGATGCTAAGTTCATTTCGACGGAAATACGCGGAAAGTCATGAGGTATTTTAGGGTTAGCAACAAACTTAACGAGGCCACCTGCAAACATACCGCCGCTGACGATTAATACACAGACAAAGCCAATAATAACGGTATAGCGATAATGAATACAGCGACTAATAAACGGTGTGTAATAATTTTCTACAAAGCGTCTTAATCCGCCATCCATTACGTTACGTAAGCGGTGCAGTGGATTTTTAGGGTTTGGTTTACGTGGATTCATTGCGGCAATATGCGCAGGTAAAATAAGTTTTGACTCAATTAACGAGAAAATCAAACATAGAATAATAACGCCACCAATGGCTTTAGAAAACGCAGCACCTGGGCCTGTAGCTAAAGTTTGCGGTAAAAAAGCTGCAATGGTGGTTAATACACCAAAAGTGGCGGGCATAGCAACGCGTTTAACGCCGCGTACAACATTATCAAGACTGTGGCCGTACTTTTCTATTTCGGCACTGGCAGATTCACCTACGACTATCGCGTCATCAACGACAATTCCTAGCACTAATATAAAGGCAAACAGCGATGCCAAGTTAATTGTGACATCTAAAAAGCCCACTGGCATCATCAAAAATGCGCCAAGGAACGACACAGGTAAACCCATCATTACCCAAAAAGCTAAGCGCAGTGGTAAAAATAAGGCGAGTACCACCATAACCAAAATGCCGCCCCATACCATGTTATCGATCATCATATCTAATCGACCTTCAAGGTAGTAAGTTAGATCAACAATAGGGGTTAACTTTACGCCCGGAGGTAATGTATCGGCTTTATCTGCAAGGTATTGCTTGAGGACTTTAGCAATTTTAGTAATGTCTTGATCTTTTGACGCGTTGACTTCAAATGAGAGTGAGTTTTTACCATTGTATTTAGAGTATTGTAAGCCTTCTTCAAAGCCATCGTTGATGGTTGCAACGTCGCCTAAAAAGACTTGTGCGCCATCAGGGAGTAAAATTAGAGGAAGCTTTTCAAATTCATTACCACGGTACGCTTGTTTTTCAACCCGCATTGAAATATAGCCATTCTCAGAGCGTATTTGCCCCGCTGACATATTGGCTGAAAACGCGCGTACAGCCCCTGAAATATCCCTAAAGGTTAGGCCATATTCACGTAGTTTATCTGGACTGACTTCAATGCCTATTTCATAGTCTAAGCCACTGTTAAATTCAACGAGGTTTATTAATGGCAGGGCTTGGAGTTCATCTTTAATATTATTGCCCAGCTCTTTGAGCTGATGGTTCGACATATCGCCATACAGAGCGAGTATCATTACTTCTTGCTCAAACTTATCGTGACGAACAACAGGGCGTTCCATTTCAGCTGGAAAAGTGTTGATTGAGTCAACTTGCATCTTTATTTCATCGAGTACTTCTTGGGTGTCGTATTTTTCTGCGACTTCAATCCATGCTTGAGAAAAACTGCGGTTTGAGTAGGTGATTTTACGTTTTATACCTTCAAGGCCTTCAAGTGCTTCTTCGACCTTGATGGTAATGCCTTCTTCTACTTCTTGTGGCGCTGCACCAGGATACACCGCTTGCACGCTGATCCAGTTATTTTCAAACTGCGGAAACATTTGTTTACGAATAGAAAACGCCGTTAAAATGCCGCCCACGAGAATAAAAATCATTAATAGGTTGGCTGCAACAGGGTTGCGAGCAAACCAAGCAATTAAGCCCTTTTCGCTATGAATGGTCATTTTTTATTCCTCTTTCAATGCAAGTTGGGTTGCACCAAGAGGCTTGTCAGCATCATTAATTTTTACCAGCATACCTTCACTTGGGTACTCAAGCGCAGAGGTTATTAGTTGCTGACCTTCCGTTAGGCCTTGTGATGCTATCACCATGCCGTTGTATTCTCTAACTATATCAATTGTTTTGAATGATAATGTTAAATCATCGTTGAGTACGACAATTTTGCCGTCCTTTACTAAATGGTGCGGTACAACAATCGCATTGTTTAATTCACGCCCTGAAATAGTCGCATTAATGTAAGAGCCAAAACGCAAAGGTTGCTCACTAGCATAAGGGGTTGCAATTTGTGCGACTAAATAGCTCATGCGGCTTTTTTGATCAATCACACCTTCACTGCGAACTACTTTTGCCTGCCATTGAGTTGGTTTCCCTGCAAAATCAGCACTAAGAGTGACTGTGGCGCCAATACCACCATTAATCAAATATTGCAGTTCTTTGTCTGCAACTGGAAGGCGTATTTCTGCAATGGAAGTTGAGCTTAATTCACCAAATTTATTACCTGGATTGACCACGCTGCCTAAACTAATATCACGCGCTGCAATAATTGCATCATAAGGGGCTTTGATATATGTACGCTCTAAATTACGTTTAGCTCGTTTTTCAGAGGCTTGCGCCGCACGATAGCGGGCTAGTTTTTCTGCTAGTTGTGGCTTACGTAAATACAACTGCGATGGAATTACTTGGCTTGAATTATCTTTGATGCGATCCCACTCAGCTTGTGCTACATGTGCTTGAGCACGTTCAATTTCTAAATCAGCGCTTGCTTGTGCCATGCCAGCCTGTGCTTCAATCAATGCAGCTTCATAATCATTTGGATCAATTCGTGCTAGAATATCGCCCTGTTTGACGAATCCGCCTTGAACAAATTGCTCAGAGACAAATACAACTTGCCCACTTACTTGGGCAACTAGCATGGTGTGATCTTTTGCTTTTACTACACCATAGGATTTTACATCCAAGTTTATTGGGTCAAGGTGGACAGCCGTTGTTGATACTAACGGGCGAGTATCAACTGCTGGTTTTTCTTCTGGTGGTTTCTTCATTGAAGAGAAGCCTGCAGCAAGTGCAATCCCGCCAACCAGTACCGCGATAGGTAGAATAATTTGTTTTTTAGTAGCCACAGGGCTTTCCTCATAATTAGGTGACAGAGTAATTATAGAGAATAAAATATTTTAAAACCGTATGAAGATGTAACAAGTCATTACACAGTTAACAAAGTAGATAAGTAAGGTACAAAAAGGGCAAGTATGAATACATTAACAATGACGTGTCGTTTAGGGTGTGGTGCGTGCTGTATTGCGCCAAGTATCAGCTCGCCAATTCCCGGCATGCCTAATGGTAAAAAGGCCGGAGAGCGTTGTATTCAGCTGGATGAAGGCAATTTATGCAAACTATTTGGCGATGAAAGTCGCCCTAAAGTATGCAGTGATTTTAGTGCTACTTTGGATGTTTGCGGTACCAGTAACGCACATGCTTTAACGTTGATCACAGAGCTAGAAGAGCTGACCTAACGTAAAATTTATACACACATTTTTTACGCGTCATTGGTTTGAAGAATGTTTATAGGGCGTTTTTGCTTAGGTTATATACCCAAGCCACCTCAAGATGCAGAATTCAGCGTTTCACAGGAGCTTAATATCAAGGCGTTACTTTGCAACAATGGCCATCCCTTTTAAGAAGTACAACGATGAGAGTAAGTCCCTGTGAAACGCCCAACGGGTTGGTTTTAAAGCGATTTATACTGCGTAAACTTTATAAGATATTGATTTTAATAATAAAAACACTATTGTTTGCAATCAATACCTTGCCTAAATCGCTTTAAATTCCTACTGAAACAGCATCTTGAGATGGTTGGGTTATAGGAACTAAAACCTCCTTTGCGAAGGCTTTATATGCTGTTACCAGCTGTAGGTTGCACTGAGTGTATATTGTTCACCACGTCCTGGGGTGCCTGGGATCTCTTCAAATGATTCGCCCCACACGTTATCCGCTGCAAGCGTAATAAAAAAGTTTTCAAATTGATGTGGCGTTATTTTTAAGGTTAGGTGCGTAAATAACGCGTCATCATCACCATTTCTAAGCGTGTTTTCGTGTTGTTTACGCCATTCATTATCAATGCGAAACTCAAGTAAATCGCTTGGGGTCCAAATCGCGCCAAGGGTTAGCCTGTGATCAGGGTAGTTTAATGCGTAAAAACTAGCATCTATGTCTGCAACGCCATAATCTTCTGATTTATTTAAGAAGGTGTAGCTTGCAATAACTTCTGCGGTATCAAAATGTTTAGTGGCAAAAAATTCAACGCCAGATGTATCAATATCAACCGGGTTTGCAAAGCGGGCTGATGTTGAATTTAAACTGTAGGTCCAATCGGTTAAATTTTCATCTTGGCGATAAAAGAGGGCAGAGTTAAACACCCAATTTTGCTGCTCAAAAAGTAAGCCTAGTTCTAGGTTTTTAGTTACTTCACGTTCAAGCGAATAGTTACTTCTAAATAAGCCTCCAGAGTCACTACCGCCAATGGCAGTATAACCAGCCACTTGGCTTGCTTGTGCGTACGATAAATAAAGTGCTCGTTTAGTACCATCTTGGGTTACTGTATTCCAAGTAACATCACCAATGAGTGAAATGTCAGAATCGTCTCTATTTGTATCATCAAAAGTGGCACCAAGGCGCATAGTAATGCTTTGATTAGTTTCAAGTGTTACTTTATATTCAGGTAAAATACTGACCTTATAGTAACTGCGCGACGTAAAGTTATTTTCTAAAGTCGTTGATTCAATCGAATCTTCAATATACTGCGCAGAGTAATTGAGCGCGAATGAATCATTGCGAGCATGACGACCTGAGAGCGCCAGTGATTTTACTTCGCTCTCATGAAACGCCTCAAACATAGATGGGTTTTCACGTGAAAAAACATAATGGTCGTTATGTTTACGATAGTATGCAGATATTTCAAACTCACTGTCGGCTGCGTATTCTTGCTTATGGTTTAGCATCACTAAGCGGGTTTCAAGATCTTCGGTTTCATTTACATTAAATGGCGTATACATATTTGGCCAGCCAAAAAACTTTTCTTGATAGCCAAAGAACAGGTCGGTTTGTGATTGAGGGCCGGTTAATTGTACACGTGTTGATGCGCGGCTAAAGTCATGATCGCCATTATCAATTGAGCCATCGCTTTGAGAGTGAGAAAACTCACCTTCAACTCCCACACGCCACTCATTAACTCCCTCTAGCGGTAGGCTAACAGCGCCATGTAAGCTTTGTCGATTAAAATCATTATTACCAGCACCAAGCGATACACTACCTCCTGTGTTAATTGGCTTCCAACCAAAAGAGACCGTTCCGACTGAACTATTGACACCATAAAGTGCGTTATCTACCCCTGTTATGACTTTAGGGCTCGTTAACATCTGTGGCGCAATAGGAATTTCAGCAAAGTAATGGCCTGACTGTGGATCAAATAAAGTGGCGCTGCCGACTCTAAAACCAGTGTTTTCAAAAATACCGCCGCGAATAGTCACATCTGCTTGCGCTTCAGCCATATTGCGTGATTGTAAATCAACCCGAGGGTCGTATTCTAAGTTAGAAACTGGAGAGTCGAAGGTACCGACAGGTTCTTTGTTCGCTGTTGGTGACGCTTCAATAGTGATTTTTTCTATACTTTTTGTATCGGTCTCGTCTGCTGCGAATGACAACGTTGATATACTACATAATAAGGCTGGTAGAGTGAGGTGTACCGTTCGGATCATCTTAAGTTCTCTTTTTCGCGTAGTCTACAAAGTAGCGCTTAGGGGCTAATATTTAATAACTTTGATTGTGGCGCCATTGTATCTTAATGCGAGAAAATTGCATTTACTTATACTTTATAAACACAACATATTGCTTCAATATTTAGGCGTTTTAATCACTTAGCGAATGGGGTGGTGTGGCTATACATGTAAAAGGATTTTGAACTAGGGGTGTGGGCAATCCTGAATATAGCTAGGGTGTGTTGACCTTTAGTGATTGATTTTGCAGCAGTCTATTTGGTATTTAGGCAAGGCAGCGCCTATGGTGTGTGGTGTTTCTCATAAATAGGCGATAATGCAGTATAAATGCCAAACAGGCGCGCTGTCCAAAGGGTTATTTCTAGGGGCGTGAGCAGGACGCGGGTTTACTTAGCCCGCTCGATTCCAAACCTCGGTAACCTGATATTTGTTAGAGGCTGCAAAGTCAGTTAAAGTACGTGCCTTGTTATAAACAAGGCTTGCAATTATGTTTAGATTTAGCGTGCGAAAGGGTCTGCATTTATTTTATCAACGTACCAGTTGCCTTTTTTACGTACCATTTTTACACTGCGCATATCATCGACTTTATTCCCATTAAGATAGCCGGTAAAAATGAGGTTAATATTTGCTTTGTCACCATATTGCTCTCTCAAGCTCATATTGGTCATATCAACTTCAATCGTCACTTCATCAAATTGCATGTTAATTAAGTTTCGTGCAAATTGTTTAGCGGTGCCATAGGACTTCATGATCCTAGCCATTTTTGGCGTAGCCATACTACTGGCTTTAGTAAGATCTTTTTCGTTATATAACACATCAAAGAATAATGCGGCGCTATTGCCTGGTGTATTGTTTTCACCTTTTGGTGAATCTTCACTACCACAACCGTTTAAAAGTAACATAAGCGTAATAGTGCAAAGTGTAATAAATGATTTCATTCTGATTTTAGAAACTTATTAGTGATGATTTAGTGTGTGACTAAACAGTGCAGATGTAAAGTTTACTGTAAACATTAATGGCAATAGATATAAAAAGTAATGAAAAAGGCTGTTTAAAAAGCATGTCAGATACTGTGCACTGTATTTCAAAGTTTGCATAAACATGTGTTATTCGTTAAAAATGTTATTCACACTGGTGGTTAAGCCGAAGTGTCGCGCAAAGAATTATAGAGCCGTTTATAGAAATACTCAGTGAGTTAGTCACAGCAGGTATACAAAAGTTACCAATAAATGAATGGCTGTATTAGGCAGGAGTATACAGTATGAGAAAAAAACGAAAAAATGGATTAACTACAGGCGTTTTAAATACCCATCCTTACATGGATTTAGGTTTTGTATTGTTAATTTTTTTTGTTATGTTGTTTTCTTTTCAAAAAGAGACCGCAGTTGAGGTAATTAAAGGCACAATGCTTGATAATTGTGGTAGTTATCGCAACTGGTGCGCGCACAACCCAGCCATTAGAGTCTCATTGAATCGCAGTGGATCGTTGCGATTTTCACATGATAAAACAACATACAATCTCAGTGAAAAAGAAGCTATAAACCAACTGATTTTTGAGATGCTCTCTGAGCTCCCGACTGATCGAGTGTGGTTATTTGTAGCGGATGATGTGCCATTGAGTTTGAGTCTTGAAGCTACTGATATATTCAAAAAGCAAGGGATTACGCATATTGTCTGGGGTAATACCAATCGGCATAAATATTTGAACAATTTAACGAACTAAATCACGCTATAACGTTGTTGAAATTTTTATTTAGAACAACTAGATATAAAGATTTTTGCCTAGGGCGTGTTGACCTTTCGTGATTGATTTTGCAGCAGTCTATTTGGTATTTAGGCAAGGCAGCGCCTATACTGTGTGGTTGTTCCCCATAAATAGGCGATAACGCAGGATAAATGCCAAACATGCGCTGCCCAAAGGGTTCTTCCTAGGGGCGATTAACTCTTTGTTACCTACACGGATGTAGGTAAGGGGCGTGAGCAGGACGCGGAAGCTTTGCTCGGTTTTTACTTATTCTCACATGGATGTGAGCTAGTAGAATAACGCAGGAGCAGTTATCGAGCCCGCTAGGTTACAAACCTCGCGCCGCGATTAAATCGCTCCTAGATTGAACAAATTTCAATCCACAAAGGTCAACACGCCCTAGTTATAGCGCAATTTTCTTGTCATTAAATAGACCCCATATCTACGCAGATTAGTATAATCTATAAAGCGATAGGAAATGCTAATTTTGGAGCCTGATTAAGCATGTAAATCCAGTCTCTAAAAGTGAATCAAGAAAGCTGCATTTACATTGTGTTGTTTACCATTTGACCTGCTTGATGGTCGCAAATAACAACTTGATCTCTGCCTTTAGCTTTTGCAATATATAAACGCTTGTCAGCTTGATCTAACAGTGTCTTAATAGATGCATTCGCATCATAACTGCTACTGATCCCTACACTTACTGATAAATCAATAGAGTTACCTTTAAAGTGTAAGCTATGTTCCCTTATGGCATCACACAAGCGCTGTGCAGTTTCTTTAGCTTGATATAACGATTGATCTGGGAGCAATAAGGCAAACTCTTCACCACCAATACGCGCAGCAATATCGTGGTCATTCAGCTGTGCCATAATATGTTGAGCAATCCATTTTATTGCGGTATCACCCGTGCTGTGACCATATCTATCATTCACTCTTTTAAAATGATCTATATCGATCATAACAACAGCAAAAGATTGTTGATGTGCAATACCTTGTTTTAGCAGTGCTTGTCCTTGCATAAAAAACCCACGACGATTTAACAAGCACGTTAACGTATCGTGGTTGACAAGGCGTTGAAGTTTTTCTTCAATATTTACAAATAATAAAAATGGTAATACTAGGGCTGTAGCAGTTGCCAAAATAATGTGGTTGATCAAAATAGCCTGTAGAGGTTGATGAAAATCAAGCACTGTATTTGTTATATGCGGGGCTGCTAGCATCATACTTTGTATGTACATAATAATACTGTGGCTAATAAAACACGCTGAGAGTATTTTTTGCTGTATAGGAGCGGCGCATTTCATTTTATGTACTAGATAAGCTGCGTACATAAAGAGCGTTGCAATAATAATGCTAGTGACCATTTGCCCAGCGGTAACCGCGTAAATAGGGAGTAATATAATAGCACTTACAAAAATTAAGGTTAAAAAATGACGGCTAGTACGGCTATGAGTATGAGTCACTTTTTGTAAACCAATAATCGCCAATACAGGGCTAATTATTATGCACAAATCAGCAAGGTAGTGGGTAATAAATGTATTGTCTAAAACAATACGTAAACAAGCAAAAATTTGTGCAACAACAAACACAGCACAAGAAGCCCCTAAATATAAGTAACACCGTTGTTTTTTATAATTATAAACGGTAATAAAAAAGCCGCCGATGAGTATATTCAACAGCAGCGATATGCTAATTACAGTAGGTAAATGAAGCATTAATAATTTGCTCAGCTCGATTGACCGATTTAAGTCAATAATTACAATTGTGATGCAAGTATTATTTATTAGCGTTTAAATAGCAAGGTAGTATTAAATTATTGTTTTTTGATTCTCATCTTATGGTTATTTATTATCATCCCAATAGGTTTTCTAATGCTAGGTCCAATGTAGGGTAACTAAAATTATAGTGGCTATTAAGTGCTTTTTTCGGTTGTACATATTGACCGTAAAGTAATAAATCAGCCATTTCACCCATTGCTAATTTTAGTATCCATGCAGGCATTGTAATTTTAGCGGGGCGGTTCAATGCTTTCCCTAAATGTTGACTAAACTCGGCATTTGATACTGGCGCTGGTGCGGTCATATTAATTGCACCACTGAGTTGTGAATGCGTGAGCATGTGGATAATTAGATTAATCATATCCTCAATATGTATCCATGACATACCTTGGCGACCACTGCCAATAGGTCCACCTAAACCCAGTTTAAAGGGGGGCAGCATTTTTGCTAAAGCACCGTTATTATTTGCTAAGACGATACCGGTACGTAGTAAGCATACGCGGGTATCAGTTGACTGAGCACTCAGTGCTGCTTGTTCCCAATCATTACATAGGTGGTGGCTAAATTCAGGTGTTACATCAACAAACTGCTCGTCAATGTGGGTGCTGGATTGCCTGCCATAAAACCCTATAGCACTGCCTGATATAAACGTATGCGGTGGTGTATGGCATTGCTTTATCGCATTACTAATTTGTTGGGTCAGTGTAATACGACTATTACGCAGAATACACTTTTGTTTATTACTCCAACGTTTATTTACAATGGGTTCACCCGCCAAGTTAATAACACAATCTAGGTCGTTAAAATCAACGCTAGTGAGGTCATCAATGTAATGAATGTTTGGTCCAAGTTGTTGCGTTGCTTTACTTATATTGCGAGTAAGTACTGTTAGCTTATGGTCCTTGTTCAATGCGGAGCATAAATAGCCGCCGATTAAGCCAGTCGCGCCAGTGATCAATATGTGCATAAGAGGTTTCTTTTTAGTAGCAATATTAATGTTATACGAAAGATAGACGGCTTTGATCACTTTGCAAATATTTCATTTGATTAACTTTTCACATACACTAACCGCAGTTTTTATTTTCAAGGATTATAGTTTGGCTGGATTAACTGGAGTAAACAAAAGTTTAGTTATTTTCGCGGCATTAGTAATTGGTTTAGCAGGTATAAAAGCAGCAAGTGTTATTGTTATCCCGTTTGTATTAGCTGGATTTATTGCCATTATTTGTAATCCTTTATTAAGCTTTTTTGGTCGCTATAAAATACCGAAAGGTATTGCCATTATGCTTGTCATGCTAATGGTAGTGGGTGTCGGTGTAAGTCTTGGTGGTCTAGTTGGTCAATCACTCACTGATTTTTCACAAGATTTACCACAATATAAAGCACAACTTAAAGAAGAGTTTATTTGGCTGGTGGATGTCGCTGCGAGCTATAACATATTAATTAATAAAGAACAGCTCATATCGATGTTTGATCCCGGAAAAATGATTGATGTTGCCACAGGTATGTTAACTGGGCTTGGTGGAGTGATGGCAAACCTATTCTTAATTATTTTGACCGTAGTATTTATGTTATTTGAAGGGCCAATGTTAAGCCATAAAATTCATATGGCGTTAGATGATCCTGATATGAAGATGAAGCAGATAGACCGCTTCTTAAATTCAATTAACTCATATTTAGCGATTAAAACGGTGGTGAGTCTTGGTACGGGTTTACTGGCAGCATTATTATTGTGGACTTTGAACGTTGACTACTTTGTGTTGTGGGGGGTAATCGCCTTCATGTTTAATTATATCCCTAATATCGGTTCTATTATTGCTGCTATTCCTGCGGTTCTCCTTGCATTAATAACCCAAGGCCCTTTAATCGCTGGTTTTGTTGGGGCGGGTTACTTAACAATTAATACAGTTATGGGTAATATTGTTGAGCCAAAGTACATGGGTAAGGGGCTTGGTTTATCTACATTAGTCGTATTTTTGTCATTGATTTTTTGGGGCTGGCTATTAGGTACGGTTGGCATGTTACTGTCTGTACCATTAACAATGATAGTGAAAATCGCACTCGAGACCAGTGAAGAAGGCCGATGGCTAGCAACTTTATTAGGAAATGGTGAAGAACTAGAAGGGTCAAAAGAATAGCTTTGACTAAAATTGTAACCAACACGTTACCTGTGTTGGTTACTTAGGTGTGCATTACGCTACCTATAAAGGTTGTTTTAAAGTGGCTATGTATTGATCTAATAGTAAAATCTCACAGCGTTTATATACTATTGCCGCTTGGGTGGCGTTGGGCATCTTTTGCAGATAGCGCCAACGGCAGTTGTCTTCTAAAAAGCGAGTGTGAGAAGTTAAACTACGAGTAAATATAGGTAAAAGTTGCGTGTTCCCCGTATCCTCTTGAATTTTTTCTAAATCTAAGTTGAGCTTATTGATCCACGTTTTTTGTGTTCTCTTTAAGTTAGCAATGTTTCTATCTAAACATTGAATATACTTTTTAGCTTCATTGGTAGTCGCTTTATCATCTAAGATACAGTCATCCATACTTAAAGCATCTTCAGTAAAGAGCAGTATTAATGCACATAGTAAAATTAAGCTATTATTTTTTATCATTATAATTAAACTCTAATATAAAGTTAGCACCATTTAAGGTGTGAGAATCTAAAATGGTAAGTGTCCCGTTATACGATTTTACTAAATCTGACACAATTGCCATTCCTACACCATGGCCATTTTCATATGTATCTAAACGAGTTCCGCGAGTGAGTAAAGACTCACGTTTATCAATTGGTACGCCAGGGCCATCATCACTTATAGCAACGCTGAGGTTTTTATCTTGTATTACATGGATAGCCACTTGTGAACGACACGCTTTACATGCGTTATCAATTAAATTACCTAATAATTCAAGCAAATCGGTTTTATCACCTAAAAAGTACTGCTTGTCAGTGACATCGCAAGTAAAAATAATATCTTTGTCTCGGTAAACTTTGCTCATAGCACTGAGTATTGAATCAATAACAGGCTTGATCATGGTTTGTTTTTTCCATGTATCAGCTGCACCAGTTGCAGCTCGCTTTAATTGATGTTCGATCATCACGTTGATACGATCAAGTTGTTCTTGAGCATCAGCGTCATTGGCCAGTGGACTTGATTTTAACACGGCCAAAGGCGTTTTAAGCGCGTGTGCTAAGTCACTTAAAGAAGCTCGATAACGCTCTTTTTGACGTTGTTGGGTCTGCAGTAGTAGATTTAAATCAGCTTTTATTGTTTGCAGCTCTATGGGATATAGGCCTTTTATTTCTTGAATATCACCCGATTCAATGGCTTTTATCTCTTTATCAAGACGCTGTAGCGGACGTGCGCTCCAAACAAACCCAATAGCCATTAATGCTGCTATTGCAACACCCATTACATACATCCAATTGACGAGTGTTTGTTTAAAACCGTCCATTAAACGCAGTAGGGCATCATTACGCTTTAATAATATAAAGCGCGCTTGTTCCGATTGATCAATATTACCTAAAATGACCGTTAGACTTAATTGCCAATAAGCAGTCCCTTTGTACTCAATACGGCGAAAATCAGCAGAGCCAGCACGCGCTTCGATACTTTGTGGGGCAAAATTTACATTAACCGCAGACTCAGAATGCCAAACGGGCTGTTCATCGCGATAGATCATTGCATACGTATCAGAATTTAAACGGTTCAGTTCTGGGGCTAAAATGGTACTGGGCATAATAATGCCGCGTTCCGTAAAATCAACCTCTGAAATTAATGAGTATAAATGGGCTTCGAGGGTTTTTTCGGTGGCTTCGATTAATGACGCGTAGTACGCCTTACCAATAGAGAAAAATAAAATAGGTAAGGCGACCAATAAAACAAAGACAAGGATAAATCCTTGCCTTATTTTAAGCGATATTTGCGACGCTACCACTGGCTTTTGAGCCTGTAACCACGTCCACGTAGGGTTTCTACCGGGTTTAGTGTGCCATCAGGGTCGAGCTTTTTACGTAAGCGCAGTACGAATACTTCAATGACGTTTGAATCTAAATCAAAATCTTGATCATAAATATGCTCGGTTAATTCAGATTTAGAGATTACTTTTTGAGGGTTAACCATTAAATACTCAAGAACTTTGTATTCATAGGCCGTCAGGCTTAATTCTCTGTCATCAACCCATACTTGTTGTGAGCGCGTATGAATTTTAATTGGTCCAGCAGTCATTTCTGGATTTGCTTTACCTGCACTGCGTCGAATGAGGGCATTACAACGTGCAATCAATTCTTCAACATGAAATGGTTTTGTTAGATAGTCATCAGCGCCCGCATCAAGGCCTTCTACTTTATCTTGCCAACGATCGCGTGCAGTTAATATAAGTATAGGAATGGTAATCCCTTGCGCTCGCGCTTTATTGATAAGTTCAATACCATCTATTTTTGGTAAACCTAAATCAACGACCGCCATATCAAGAGGGTATTCAGTGATATGGAATAAACCAGCTTCGCCGTCATGACATAGATCAACACTATAGCGTTCTTTTTCTAATGCATTGCGTAGATTATCTGCTAGGTGTAAATCATCTTCAATTACTAAAATTCGCATTTTTTAATCCTTTTTCGCTTCGCCGGTTTTTTTATTTACGTGAATGTCGACAACATGGCCGTCAGCTTTTAATATTCTTACGGTATAAACGTCATTTTGTACGGTAATTTTGAGAGTTTTACCATCTTCTATTTTTTTAGCAAGCTCAACCGCTTGTTTTTTTGTGATGGGTGTTTTATTTACCTGAGAGTCAGCATAACTATTATTCGAAAAAGAGAACGAAAATAGTGTAAAAATGACGACGCCAAGGGCTAATAACATACGCATGATGGGCAACTCCTAAACCAGACCTTGTTAGTTTAATGAACCAACTAGCTAAAACTCAAGTAAAAATCATGAAAAACATGATTTAAGCTGGACGAGTTTAATTAACAACTCGTGAACAAACACTGAACTGTGCAGCTCAAATTGCAATTATGAGACTAGGGATATATCCAAGCCACTTCAATATGCGCGTTTCAGTTGGAATTAAAAGCGATTTAGGCACGCCCGTTATAGCGCAGTGTTCTTGTCATTAAATAGACCCCATATCTACGCTGATTGGTATAATAGTGGTTCTATTGTTCAAATCAATAACGCCGTATAATTCGCTTTTAAACCAACTCTGTGAAGCGCTGAATTCTGCATCTTGAGTTGGTTTGGGTATAATTTTAAGGTTTAAGCTGGGAATACTTTTTTAAAGGGTTTAACAACAGAATTGTCATATACCCCACCACTGACATAAGGGTCGGCAGCAGCCCATTCACGTGCAGCTTCTAACGAGTTAAATTCAGCAATAACTAAAGAGCCTGTAAAACCAGCTTCACCTGGGTCATCATTATCAACTGCAGGAAGAGGGCCTGCAGTGAGTAATCTGCCTTGTTCATTTAGCTCTTGTAAACGTGCTAAATGGGCTGGTCGGGCTGCCTTTCTAAACGCTAAGCTCTTGTCAACATCAGTTGAGTAAATCATATACAGCATAGTGTGTTCTCTACATTTTAATATTATTGAAATTGTTTCGATATTAGCACAGCAGATCTGTTAGGCGAATAAATTGCGATTACTTAACCTTTGATTTGTTGACTGTGTGGTTTACAGCCACATTATACTTTTAAACTGAATATGCTTGAAAAGCCCAGCACAACACTGTTAGAGTCGCTGGGATGTTAAAAAATAATAATAAGGTTTTTAAATGAGCGATAATCGTGAGCACTTTAGCTCTCGCCTAGGTTTTATATTAGCAGCGGCAGGCTCTGCAGTTGGTATAGGTAACTTAGTTGGGTTTCCTGTCTCGGCAACAAAAAATGGTGGTGGTGCATTCTTACTTATTTATGCACTGTTTGTCGTTTTTATTTGTTTACCCGTAATGATGGCTGAGATGGCAATGGGCCGCCAAGCACAAAAAGATCCATTAAATGCATATAAGTTGCTCTCTGGTAATGATAAAAAGTGGACGTTTGCAGGCTTTTTAGCTGTATTAACCCCCTTTATGATTGCTGTTTTTTATATGGTTATCACCGTGTGGATATTTGGTTATTTAAGTCAAGTAGCACTCGGTAATTTAGATATGTTGGCTGACCCTAAAAGTTTTGGGGTATTTATAAATAGCTCAAGCGTGTTCGGTTATATGGCGGTTGTGGCGCTAATTGTTAACTTGATTCTTGTCGGTGGTGTTAAGCAAGGGATTGAAAAGGCAGCGAAATTTTTAATGCCCGCGTTGTTTGTATTATTAATCGCGTTGGTTGTTTATGTACTGACCCTTGATAATGCTATGGCAGGTGTTAAATACTATATTATCCCTGACTTTACTAAAATGAACGCGAGCGTACTCAATGGTGCATTAGCACAAGCATTCTTTTCATTGTCTTTAGGTATGGGTATTTTAATGACCTATGCATCGTATATTTCTAAAAAAGACGACATTGTAGGCAGTGCTAAAATGGTTGCGGTTACAGATTCGTTAGTTGCATTTATTGCCGGCTTAATGGTGTTACCAGCAATCTTTAGTTTTAATCCTGAGACAGACCCAACTAAGCTTTCAGATTCTTCTGTATCAATGATTTTTGAATTTTTACCAAAAATATTGTTAGCACTACAAACTGATATAGGTTATGTAGGCGCATCAATTGTTGCGTTTATCTTTTTCTTATTAGTATTTTTTGCGGCGATAACATCATTAGTATCAATCGTTGAAGTACCAACGGCAACATTATGTGATCGTAAAGGTATCAGCCGTAAAATGGCGTTGCTTATCTTAACGGGTAGTATTGGTGTACTGACAGTATTGTGCACAATGTCATTTGGTATGGTTGAAGGATTAACATCATTTACCAACTATGGCGGTGGTTCAAAAAGCTTATTTGATATTGTGTATGATGTGTTTTACGACACAATTTTACCGCTTAATGGTTTGATGGTATGTTTATTTGTTATGTACCGCTGGAAGAAAGTTCGCTTAAGTGAAGAGTTAAGCCAAGGTTGCCCTAGTTATGCGGGTAGCTTTACTGAAAAGTACGTAAACTTTTCTCTTTCTACGTTTATTCCTGTGATATTAACAGTAATATTGGTAAATACTGTTGCGACGAAATTTTTTGCAGTGAGTATATTTGGTTTTTAAGTTAGGTAGTTTTTGATTCAAAAGCCGCGCTATTTAGCGCGGCTTTTGTTTAAGGCACTATTGCAGAATCTAAATATTGTCCTATCCCCAATGTAAACATCCACAAGCCCCACAAGCTATGCTCAATTACACACACAAACGTCGAACGGCTTTGTGCATAGGTGAACGCAAATAATAAACCGCCAATAAATGCGAGTATTACAGCCACCCAATTAGCATAAACAATATGCGCTAATGCAAACACCGTGGCACTGACGAGAATTCGCACCGTTTTGTTTGGCATAATGCGCTTATATCGATGAAAAAAGTAGGTTCTAAATATTAATTCTTGTGGCATCACAGACAAAACAGGATAAAGAATGAGTAACATTAACCAGTCTTGAAGTGAGTTTCGTGGCATAACAAACCAATTTCCTTGATTAATTATTCCGTAGAATACGCCAGAAAATAGAGCACCTATAAAAAAGAAACTAAACAACCGACGTTTAACAGCCGAAAATTGGCCAAGGCTGGTAATCCTAAAGCGTTTAAAGTGAGGATCACCAAGTAAGAGCATGCCGCATACACTCATTAATATAATAAGTGCGGGGATCAGCCAGTTTGCTAAATAAGCACGCAGATAAAACCCAATTAAAGGCAAGCAAATAAATATAAGTGTAAATTCAAACCAGCGGTATTGATTGGCGTTCAAGGTCGTCTCAGCGTGATTTTGTATCCTAGGCTAACAAGTAAAGACGACAGATTTATGACGTTAAAGGTGTTTACTATCGACTTCGTCATCTTCATCAGGTAAGTATTTATACAATATGATCATAGTGGTAAAAATACTGATAAAAGTAATCCCCATTAAACCAAATACTTTGAAGTTAACCCAAAAATCGAGTGAGAAGTTATAGGCAATGTAAATGTTTAATGCTGATATTCCGGCAGTAATGGCCATCCATAACATGTTGAGTTTATCCCAGAGAGACTCTGGTACGGCAACCTCTTGCTCTGATTCAAATGCTGTTTGCAAAACTGAACTCAGTGCTTTCTTGACTAAGTTTTTGCCAAAAAAGTAGCGGCTGATGAGTAAGCTTAAAGAAATTACCGCATAAATAATGGTCGCTTTAAATTTAACAAACTGTTCATCATGAAAAACCAGTGTCAGCGTGCCCAAAATGATGGCAATGGCAAAAAATAGCCATTGGCGTACAGGGACATTACCTGTTTTAAAATAAGAGTAAGTCACCTGAATCAATGTGGCAGCCATTAATAGGGCTGTTGCCCAGTAGATATCAGTCAATTTAAAGACCACAAAAAATAAAATAAGCGGAATGAATTCAATTATTGCATGCATAGAATGCCCGTAATTTTAATACCAATTTGATAAAACTTGTATAACACCAAAATAATTGCAGTGGTTGTATCAACTTATTGTGTTCTTTACAAGGTTGACTTAGGGGTAACTAACCCTTAGCCTGCTTGGCTTTGTATTCGACCATTACCAAAATCCGTGAACCTAGTTAGGTTTAGCGGCGTCTTTAGGAGCATTTTATGAATAAAGCAGAACTTATCAGTGCCATGTCAGCACACAGTGAATTAACTAAAAAAGACTCTAAAGCAGCTTTAGAGAGTATGTTAGCGGCTATAACTAAGTCATTATCAGAAGGCGATCAAGTGCAAGTTAATGGTTTAGGTACGTTTGCGTTAAGTTATTATCCGGCAAGAGCAGGGCGTAATCCGCAAACGGGCGCAGTGATTGAAATTGAAGGAGCTAACAAACCGGTTTTTAAAGCAGCTAAAGCATTTAAAGATCAATTACAAATAAGCGAATAGTTCAGCTGCTCTGCCTTTCTATTTTTTATCTACATTCCGTAGGATGTATTCAATATAGGTTTGTTCACCTAGAATAAATACATTACTGTGATCAGCTTTTTTTATTTGTATTAACTTCACTCGATGGTATGACTTTAGAGTGTTTTGTAGCGATGAGAGTGGTGTGATCACATCACTTTCGCCTTGTATTATTACAATACTTTGCTGATCGTATAATGGTTCAATCGGGGCGAGTAAATCGGTTAATCTAACATTTTTTATTAATAGATTAAGTGGTAGCAGTGACATTGGTTTTAAGTACCACTTGGTTTTTAATTCTCTATCCATTGAATCCGATAACGATACAGGTACACTGTCTACAATGATCCCGGCTGGATGGTGTGTTGCGGCGCTACTCAATGCCAGAAAACTACCTAATGAACGCCCAGTAAACACAGTTGTTTGTAAATTGCATTGACTGTTTTTAAATATAGTTCTAATTGTTCTGTCATTTAACTGAGTGATACTAGATTGTCTTGCTTGCCCAATGGCGCCTTCAAAACCTGGGTACGACAGTGCGTAAACAGTAATTCCTTGTTGGTTTAGTTTAGTAAACAGAATTTGATAGTGGCTAAGTAAGCCATGTCGTCCAGGGAAGAATATAACGCATTGTTGATTATTTAAATCACCAAACAGGTGATACTTGGTCGTGGTATGATCATCTATGTTAAGGGTTTTTTGCTCAGTTTTTAAAGTTAAATCATTACCTTTAAATATAAAATAATCACTAAACAAGGCAAGCGTTACTGCTGCGATAAAAAAATACAGGAAGGTTATTAAGCTAACTAACTTTGCCAGCTTGTTACAAAGTGAAAATACAGGTTTCATACATTTAGGCAGCAAAGAGGACTTTGCTGCCTATTTAGTTAAAGAGCCGTCGCGGCTTTCATTTTAGCCACAAATGCTTTTAATTCATTGAGCATTGTTTGTGGGTTATCAAGGTTTGTTTCGATGATTTTAACCACCGCAGAGCCTGATATTACGCCGGCTGCGCCCGCTACCAAGGCTGCTTTTACATCATCTGGTGTTGAAATACCAAAACCGAGTAATGCTGGTGCACTGTGATACTCTTTTAGTTTAGTAACAATAGAGTTCGCTGGCATTTGTGCTTTGATCTCAGTACCTGTCACACCAGCACGTGAAAGCAAATAGGTATAGCCGCGGCCGTAAGAGGCGCACTCTCTAAGTGTATCGTCTGGTGCATTTGGTGTGGCGATAAAAATTGGATCTATGTCATTACTCATTGCAGCTTGTCGAAACATTTTAGATTCGTGAAGTGGTACGTCAGCCACTAAAATTGAATCAACACCGACCGCTTTGGCATCTTTATAAAAAGCTTCTAGGCCCCGTTTAAACACCAAGTTTGAATATAACAGTAAGCCAATTGGAATATCTGCATTGTATTGGCGCACTTGCTTAATGATATCAAAACAATCTTGCGTGTTAATGTGTACATCAAGGGCGCGAATGTTTGCCGCTTGAATAACCGGGCCATCAGCAATAGGGTCTGAAAATGGGATCCCTAATTCAAGCGCATCTGCGCCACCATCAATTAAACTTTTAATTATTTCAACACTAAGCTCTTTATTTGGGTCACCTATAGTCACAAATGGGACAAATGAGCCTTGATTTTGCTCGCTTAATGTTGCAAACATTTTGCCGTAGCGGTCGGTTTTTTGGTCAGTTTGGCTCATGCGTTTTCTCCTTTTGAAAGTACATCCATAACATGTGCTAAGTCTTTATCACCACGGCCACTTAAATTGACCACTAAAATGGACTCCTCAGTTAGCTGCTCCGCATACTTGAGTGCGTAAGCAAGCGCATGGCTTGATTCTAGCGCAGGAATAATCCCTTCATTTTTAGCCAGTAGCTGAAATGCTTCAAGTGCTTCTGTATCTGTAATACCCACATACTGAGCCCGGCCAGTTTCATGTAAAAATGCATGTTGTGGGCCCACTGCAGGGTAATCAAGACCTGCTGAAACAGAGTATGATTCCTCTATCTGGCCATCATCGTTTTGCATAATATAAGTATATGTACCGTGTAAAATACCTTTGGTGCCTTTGCAAATTGTTGCGCCATGTTCGTGAGTATCAAGGCCTTTACCCGCAGGCTCGACCCCGATTAATTTAACACTAGGTTCGTCAATAAAGTCAGTAAACATACCAATGGCGTTAGAGCCACCACCAACACAGGCTAGTACAGCATCAGGCAAACGACCTTCTGCTTTTAATATTTGTTCTTTTGCTTCTTCACCAATTACCTTTTGAAACTCACGGACAATGGTTGGGAATGGGTGAGGGCCTGCGGCTGTGCCCAGTAAATAGTGTGCTTCTTTATAATTTGCTGACCAGTCACGCAGCGCTTCATTTACAGCATCTTTAAGTGTGCCAGAGCCTGCGGTTACAGGAATAACTTCTGCGCCCATTAGTTTCATTCTGAATACATTAGGTTGCTGACGTTCAATGTCTTTTGCGCCCATGTAAATACGGCACTTTAAACCCAGTAGTGCGCATGCAAGTGCTGTGGCTACCCCGTGTTGTCCGGCACCCGTTTCAGCAATAACTTCTTTTTTGCCCATGCGCTTTGTTAATAATGCTTGACCTAATACTTGGTTGGTTTTATGCGCGCCACCATGGAGTAAGTCTTCACGTTTTAAGTATAGTTTTACTTTTGGGTTTTTAATTAAGTTACGGGTTAATGTAAGCGGTGTAGGGCGACCGGCATATTCATTAAGTAACTTTTCAAGTTCAACTTGAAAAGCTGGATCTGTTTGTGATTTATTGAACTCATTTTCTAGTTGTTTTAGCGCTGGAACAAGCAATTCTGGGACAAACATGCCGCCAAATTCGCCAAAGTAAGCTGGATTATTCATATTAACCTCAATATTTGCGGATGCTGATAAACGCATCATTTAATTTTTGTTGGCATTTTTTGCCTGCGCTTTGCTCAACCCCAGAGTTTAAATCTAGGCCATGAGCACCTTGGTATAAAGCGCCTTGAATATTGTCTGCATTTAAACCACCTGCGAGCATAAACGGCTGTTTTACATCTTTTAAAATTGCCCAGTCAAATGTTTTACCTGTACCGCCAGCTTGTGTATCACTGTGGGTATCGTATAGGTGACGATCAACGCCACTAATAGGTTCAGGCAAGCTATCTTTAATTGCTTGAGCTTTCCAAATTTGACAGCCACGCGGTAGTAAAGGGCGCAGTGTATTTATGTAATCATTGTCTTCTTGGCCGTGTAATTGCACTGCAGATAGCTTTAAGCTTGTTGCATGCTCAGCGACATTTGTAATGCTTTCATTTACAAATACACCCACATAAGCGAGCGGGGCGCTTTGAGTTATTTGTAAGGCGCAATCTAGGTCAACATAACGCGGTGATTTAGGCGCAAAAATTAATCCACCAAATACCGCACCACTTTTATAAGCATTAATGGCATCTTCACTGCGAGTTAAACCACAGACTTTGTTTTCACCTAAAATTACACGACGACACGCGCGTTCTAAATCACGTTCAGCCATCAATGAACTGCCAATTAAAAAGCCATTACACAAAGGTGCTAAGCGTTTTACATCTTGATGGGTATAGATACCAGATTCAGAGATCACGACTTTGTCATTAGGAATAAGTGTACGCAGTCTTTCGGTTGTAGCTAAATCAGTACTTAAATCACGTAAATCACGGTTATTAATACCGATGATCTGTGCATCAAGAGCTAATGCACGCACTACTTCTTCTTCATTGCTCACTTCAGTCAAAATAGCCATGTTTAAGCTGCGCGCTACGCTTGCCAATAGTTGATACTGTTTATCATCAAGCACTGATAACATTAACAATATTGCATCGCCACCATAAATTCGAGCCATGTAAACTTGGTATTCATCAATAAAGAAGTCTTTACAGATCAGTGGCTGTTCAACTTGGCTGCGTACAAACTCTAGGTAATCAAAACTTCCTTGAAAGTATTTTTCATCTGTTAATACACTAATACAGGTGGCGTAGTTTTTATAAACATTTGTAATTTCAGCTAAGTCAAATGGCTCTCTAATCAGGCCCTTCGAAGGAGAAGCTTTTTTACACTCTAAAATAAACTGTGTACCAGGTGCTGCTAAGGCTTTATAAAAATCACGATTTGTTGGTACTGCTTGTGCTTTAAAGCTCTCAAGGGGGCGCTTTGCTTTACGCTCAGCCAGCTCTATTTTCTTATCTGCGACGATTTTGTCTAATACGTTAGCCATTGGTTACCTCTGAGTTTGTTACGGCTTTATGGCTTTGCTCTACAATAGTGTTTAATGTGTTTAAGGCGCGACCACTTTTTAAAACCTCAACGACGTGTTGTGCGCCTGCTTTAAAGTTTTCGACTTTACCAGTGAGATACAACAGTGCGGCAACATTGACGATAATTGCTGCATTATGCGCATCCGTCCCTGTGCCTGCTAAAATGGCGCGACTGGCATTGGCGTTATATTCTGGACCTTCACCGGCGAGTTGTTCAAGTGAATAGTTTGCAAGACCAAAATCAGCAGGGCTGAGTGTGTACTGGCGAAGTTCTCCATTATTAAGCTCTACAACGGTCGTTTTACCATGCAAGGCGATTTCATCGGTGCCGGAACCATGAACTACCATAGCGCGCTTTGTACCGAGGGTTTTTAGTGTTTGCGCCATCGCTAAGCATAAGTTTTCGTCGTATACACCGAGCAATTGCACTTCAGGTGCTGCGGGGTTTGCTAAAGGCCCTAAAATATTAAAAATAGTACGGGTTTTTAACGTTGTCCGTACTTCCATCGCATGGCGTACGCCACTGTGGTAATGCGGCGCAAACAAAAAGGTAAACCCAGTTTGTTCTAAACACGCAACGGCTTGATCTGGTGTCATATCAATATTAATACCCAGCGCTTTGAGTAAATCGGCGGAGCCTGAGTTACTCGATACACTGCGGTTACCGTGTTTGACCATATTAATGCCGCAGGCGGCTGCAACAATGGCTGCGGTAGTACTAATATTAATGGTGTTTGAGCCATCGCCGCCAGTGCCGCAACTGTCAGCTAACATTGCTAATTTTGTATTAAAAGGAACGGCATTAGCACGCATGGAAGCAGCTGCGCCTGCAATTTCGTCACTTACTTCACCTTTGAGTTTCAATGCGACTAATAATGCTGAGAGCGCAATATTATTTACTTTACCTTGCATTATCGCATCAAATAACTGTTGGCTTTGGCTAAAGCTTAATGATGTTTGTGTAAGTAACACATCAATGAGGGCACTTGTGTTGTGCGTGGCTGATTGTTGATTTACTGACATAAAGTCCTCTACTGCTTTGCGTTAGCTAAAAATTGCATACTTTGTTGAAGTAGCGCGGCGCCATTTGGCGTCAAAATAGACTCAGGATGAAATTGATAACCCAAAGCATGATCTTGCGCATGATAGATTGCCATTGGAATTGCTTCATAGTTAGCAATTACTTTTACACTATCAGGTACCTGCGTTGCCATAAGTGAATGATATCGTGCCACAGGCATACGCTTGCCCATGCCTGTAAAAACAGGGTGTTCACCAAGTTCAATGATTGACGACTTACCATGTACGGTTTCGCCAGCATGGCCAATAACCCCACCATAGCTTTGTGTCAATGCTTGTTGGCCAAGACAAATCCCCAGCATGGGGAAGTGTCCTTTACATAGTTCAATCAATGCCATTAAACAGCCTGCGGCTGAGGGCGTACCTGGACCGGGTGATAGCACTAAAATGACCGGCTTAGTTTCGTTGCACATTTTTTCAAAAATAACCTGTGCATCTATGTTGTTACGATATACCACTAAATCGCTGCCTAACATAGAAAGTTCATCGACTAAGTTATAACTAAATGAATCAAAGTTATCTAAAAAGTAGATTTTTACATCCGTTAGTTTAGTGTTAGTTACGCTCATTTTAGTGTCCTTGATACGTCGATTGAATCGCTGTGATAACTGCTTGTGCTTTAGCGCGAGTCTCGTTTGCTTCAGATTGCGGGTCAGAGTCATGTACCACACCAGCACCTGCTTGAACGTAGGCTATGTTATTTTTTACAAAGGCTGAGCGAATAACAATACAGCTATCCATTGCCCCATCACCAGTAAGGTAACCTACCGCGCCACCGTAACTTCCTCGACGTTTACCTTCAGTTTGACGTACTAGCTCTGCGGCACTGACTTTAGGTGCGCCAACAAGTGTACCCATATTCATACAGGCTTGATAAGCATGCAAGGCATCAAGGTCAGGTTTTAAAGTCCCCACAACGCGAGACACTAAATGCATGACTTGAGAATAGCGGTCTACTTTTAATAGTTCTTTGGCATGACGAGTACCGGGTACGCTAATACGGGCTACGTCGTTACGTGCTAAATCGACCAGCATCAAATGTTCAGCACGTTCTTTTTGATCATTACGTAGCTCAAGCTCAATACGGCTATCTAAATCAGGATTAATTTGACCATTGGCAAACTTACCTCTGGGGCGGGTGCCTGCAATTGGATACACTTCAACTTGTTGTGACTGTGCACAAAACTTTAAAGCTGACTCCGGAGATGCACCAAACAAAGCAAATTCACTATCGCGCATGTAAAACATATACGGGCTTGGGTTTTGTTTTTTTAGTTGGCTGTAAGCATGTAGCGAGTTTGCACATGGCAGTGAAAAAGTGCGCGATGGAACAACTTGAAAGATGTCACCATCAACAATGTGTTTTTTCAAACTTTTGACCTGTTGGCAGTAAACTTCGTCGCTGATATCAACAGTTACATCACTGGCGCCCATTGTTTGTGTTGCACTAAAATTATCAGCTTGGTCGCATAATGTATTTAAGCGTTCAAGCTTCTTTCCTACCTCAAAGCAATTAGCATGAACATCAGGGCCGTTAAACACATTTCCAATGAGCTCCGTTGTTTTAGCTTGATGATCAATAATGACAAGGGTTTCGGCTAAATAAAATACATAATCAGGGCAGCTGTTATCGCCATCAGGAACATCACTTAGTTGTTCAAAGTTGGCCACCATATCGTAGGCAAATACACCGCCTAAGAATAGCGAAAAAGGATTGTTAGTGGTGCTGTTAATATTATTTATACAGCAGCGTAGAGCACTAAATGCGTTATCGGCGATAAGCTTAGTGGCTTCATCAATGTCGCTATCACAGCCCTTATACTCAATAGTCAGGGTCTGTTCGCTTAGTTGAGTGTGGCAATTTTCTAACTTACTTTGTAAATAAGGCAACAATTGCTGACCATTATTAGATTGCGCTGTTACCGTAACTGTTTTGCCCGCGCAGATAATTTTAAGCGCACAATCGACTAAAATTAAACTCTTAACACTGTCTTTAGAATCAATTTCGGCTGACTCTAATAACAATGAGTTGTCTTTATCAAGCAGCCCGTAAAGAGCTAATGGGCTATGGATGTACTCTCGCACTTGGGTGATGCTGGTAACTTCACCTGGTGTTGTTGTTATATGACTAAAAATCAAACCTCATTCCCTCAAAAAAATAAACCCCGCAAGCTATGCTATGCGGGGTTTGAATAACGATATCTATGTTTTAGATAGACCATTACCGTCCCGCTATACCAGGCGCCACCACCAATGATGTGTAAGAGTTGCTACGTTATTCATGTTTGTTACCCTAAAATTTAAATATAAAAAAACCCGCAATAAGCGGGTTTGAATATGTTAGACACGACAATTCGTCACCCGATAATTTACGAGTGCCACCACCAGATAGTGTTTTGGATTGAATTGGTCATTGTTTTTGTTCTTAATGTGTCTCAAGTGGCTACAGTAAACCGTATCAACGGCGTTAATGTCAAGTATTTATTAAAAACAATTTATTAAAATTTTTTGTTATACTTAATAACAACTTTGGCACATTTAATATGAGCAGTCTTCTCTTTTGATAAAATACGATTTACACAGCCACACTACGCATTCTGACGGGCAACTAAGTGTTGAGCAGTTATTATTGCGTGCAGTTGAAAAAAATATAGATGTGTTTGCGATTACGGATCATGACACTATCGCTGCGGTGAAACCCGCTCAAGCCTATATAAAAAACGAGTCTCTGCCATTAACCTTGATCACAGGTGTTGAAATTTCCACCAAGTGGGAAAGTTTTGAGATCCATATTGTGGCATTAAATGTAGATATCAATGAAGAAGCATTGACCAGTTTACTCACTATACAGCAACAAAAGCGTGCTGCTAGAGCAATAGAAATTGGCCGGCGCTTAGAAAAAAATGGCTTTGATGGCATTTATGAACAAGCGCAGGAGCTTGCTGGTGATGCACAGATAACCCGCGCGCATTATGCAAGAGCGCTGATCACGCGTGGTGTTGCAACCACAATACCAGGCGTATTTAAAAAATACCTTGGTCGTGCAAAAACAGGGTATGTGCCAAGTGATTGGTGTGACATGAAAACGGCGATTACGGCAATTCACGCCGCAGGTGGCGTCGCTGTTGTTGCCCATCCTGGGCGTTATCAAATGTCGAATAAGTGGCTGCGCAAATTATTAAGTCAGTTTAAAGATGCTGGTGGCGATGCAATGGAAGTTGCACAACCACAACAAGCACCCACTGAGCGACAGTTCTTGGGTGAATTGAGCCGTGAATACGGCTTACTGTGCTCGCAAGGGTCTGATTTTCATTTTCCTACTAGTTGGCTAGAATTAGGAAAAAACTTATATCTGCCAAAAGATTGCCAAGGCGTTTGGCAAACTTGGGAAGGGCAAGAAGGAGTAACACATGAGTGATTTTTTTCATATTCATCCAGATAATCCACAACCACGATTAATTAATCAAGCAGTCGATATAATTAAGAAAGGCGGGGTAGTGGTTTACCCGACAGATTCAGGCTATGCAATAGGCTGTAATTTAGGGAATAAACAAGCCAAAGAGCGTATTGAACGTATTCGTGGCATTGAGAGACACCACAATTTTACATTAGTGTGTCGCGATCTATCTGAGCTTTCGACCTATGCTCGCGTAGATAATCAATTGTTCAGGCTAATTAAGAATAATACTCCTGGGCCGTACACATTTATATTCAAAGGAACTAAAGAAGTCCCTAAACGGCTATTAAATGACAAGAAAAAGACCATTGGTATTCGTGTAATAGAGCATCCAATTACCTGTGCGTTACTCGCTGAATTAGGCGAGCCATTGATGTCGTGTTCATTAATATTACCCGGTGAGCAGTTTACAGAATCTGATCCAGATGAAATTCGCGATCGCATAGGCCCTTTGGTTGATTTAATTATTCATGGCGGTTACTTAGCCGAACAAGCAACGACAGTGATTGATCTTTCAGAAGATACAGTTGAAGTGCTACGTGTTGGCTGCGGTGATACAACTCCATTTGAATAACCTTGTTAAACACCATGAGTGAGCGTGTCACTGAACAGGTAGCTCAAACACAAGAGCTGGCGCAGCGAAAGCTGCCGCTGGCTTTTTTGCATGGCAAAGAAGTAATGAATACGCCGCAAGACTTATATATTCCGCCTGATGCGCTTGAAGTTATTTTAGAAACCTTCGAAGGGCCGCTTGATTTACTTCTGTATCTAATTAAAAAACATAAACTCGATATTCTTGAATTGTCTATTTTTAGTATTACAGAGCAGTATGTCCATTATGTTGAAATGATGACCGAGTTTCAACTTGAGTTAGCAGGCGAGTATTTAGTAATGGCAGCCTTGTTAGCGCAAATAAAATCGCGCTTATTATTGCCCAAACATGAAGAACTGGAAGAAGAAGAAGATCCTCGGGCTGAACTAATACGCCGATTACAAGAGTACGAACAATTTAAGCAAGCCGCAGAAAATCTTGACGATATTCCACGCGTTGGTCGTGATATTTATATTGCACAGGCGCTAGTGCCAGAGCAAGATGAGCAAGCGCAGTTACTCCCTGATGTAGATCTAAAGGATTTATTGTTTGCCCTTAGCGATGTGATGGCACGAGCAAAAACGCTGGAACACCATCAAATCACAGCTGAAGCACTATCAACCCGTGAACGAATGAGCTTAATATTACAAAAACTATCACAAGCCAGTTCACAGCTTCCTTTCACTGACTTATTTACCTTTGACGAAGGGCGCAGCGGGGTGGTAGTGAGTTTTATCGCGATGTTAGAACTAATTAAAGAAGGGTTGATCAGTTGCCTACAAGTCGATCCAACCACACAAATATATATTGGCTTAGTTGAACAAAACTAATTTCACCCACTCAAAGTAATTGTCGTGAAGCTTTAACTCGCAAACCCGTAACAAGTTATGTGCATATATGCACATAACTTGTTTGTTATTCGCTATTTTCTTTTAGTTAGGGACGGGCTATTCTGGCATTACTGGTTTAGGGAGTCTTTCTATGTTTAAAAATACTCACTCGAGTTATGGCTTAGTTACCATTGTTTTGCATTGGCTGATGGCATTGATAGTTATAGGTCTTTTTGGCCTAGGTTTATATATGGTCGAGCTTACTTATTACGATAGCTGGTATCGTGGTTCGATGGATTTACATAAAAGTATAGGGATCACACTTGCGGCATTATTGATATTTAGATTAGCGTGGCGGGTAATGGGCACACAGCCAAAACCTGTTGAAGGTTCAAGTAAAGTAGTGAATAAAGTCGCGCACTTTGCACATTTACTTATCTACATGTTATTGATTGGTATTGTTATTTCAGGGTATTTGATTTCGACTGCGGATGGTCGTGCGATTGAGGTGTTTACGTTATTTAGTATTCCCGCAATTGACTTATCGGTAGAAAATCAGGCAGATATTGCAGGTAAAGTTCATTACTGGGCGGCATGTAGTTTGATCGGCTTAGTAACGTTACATGCACTTGGGGCATTAAAACATCATTTTATCGATAAAGATAAAACCTTAATTAGAATGATCAAACCATTAAAGGATGATTAATAAATGAAAAAATTACTACTATCTGCTGCTGTTGCAGCAACATTATTTGGCGCAAGCACTGCACACGCAGCAGACTATGTGATTGACACTCAAGGCGCTCATGCATTTGTAAACTTTAAAATTAAACATTTAGGTTACAGTTGGTTACATGGTCGTTTTAATACATTTGATGGTGGCTTTAATTATGATTCAGCTAACCCAAATGCATCACAGATCATGGTAAATATTGATACTAAAAGTATCGATTCAAATCATGCAGAACGTGACAAACATTTAAGAGGAAAAGATTTCTTAAATGTTGATAAGTTTCCACAAGCAAGTTTTAAAAGCACCAGTATTGTATTTGATGCTAAAGGCGATGAAGCAAAAGTAACGGGTGACTTTACATTACATGGCATCACTAAAAGCATTACTTTTGAAATAGATAAAATAGGTGAAGGAAAAGATCCATGGGGTGGTTATCGTGTTGGTTTTGAAGGTGAAACCAGCCTGAAATTAGCTGATTTTGGTATTGATTATAATCTTGGGCCTGCATCAACACATGTTGATATTGGTTTATTTATTGAAGGCATACGTAAATAAGCAAAGTTTAGGCGCAGTAATATTCGGACAAATAGTTAGAAAAAACGCCTCACTTAGTTGAGGCGTTTTTGTTTGCTTGTAAACGTTGCTCAAGTAAGGGCTTTAAATTATCAGGTAACCAACGTATTAATACTTCGTGATAACTAGGCTGTTCTTTTATGATTGCCAGTGCGCTATTTAAAGTTTTTATGTGCTGCTTACCTTGTGCGGTATTAGTGCAGCCAATATAGCCAAAGCTGAGTTCTGACGCCTCGGTTAGTGGTAGCTGTATCAACTCATCATCAAAGCCCATAGATTTAGCTAAATAAAAATGCTCACTCGGATAGCCTAACAATATATCTATGCGTTTCTTTTTTAGCATATAAGTTAAGCTTGCGAGTGTATCCCGTCCCGGACGAATAATGATAGATGCATCAGCATTAGTATTTATTACGTTGTCTATCGTTTCTCCATAAGAACGGCTCATTGATATGCCTAAGGTGAGTTTGTATTCACTTAACAATTTTTTTAGTGAAATTTGGGCGTTAGGATCTAATTTTAGGCTGTGTAAGAGTTCTTTATGGATAGCGATGGAAGGTGATAAGCCAATAGTGGAAGCTTGCTCACTAAATGCTATATGTTCACGGCGATGCTCACTTTGATACAGCGAGAGCATACAATAGGTGTGATTTGGGTTCGAGACTTCGCGAACAGTTCTGCTCGAAGGTAAAATAACTCGCTTAAAGGTATAGTTTGGTAGTTGCTCTTCAAGTAAAGAGATAACACTTTCGTCACGCCCTGTACCCGCATATTGATCATTAAAAATATAATATGGGGCGAAGTCGGTGACTACCCAGTCAATTGTTTTAGCGTGTACCGTGGTGCTAGATAAAAAAAATAAAAATAGAGTTAGATACACACCTGTCATTATTTATACCACTAAAAAATGATTACTATCAGTAAGTGTAGCAGTTAGTTAAATAGTTTCTTGGAAAAAAGCAAAACGCCAGCAAAGGCTGGCGTAATTCAATAGCAATAATACAATTCAATATAAATTAATTGGATTTCAGCCATTTAACAAACTGACGTGCGTCACTTGCTTTTGTAAACAAGGCATTCTTTAAACCTTGCGTATCAGAAAAAATAACACGTTGTTTATTTACTGAAATTGATTGCACTGGATGTGCGATTTGGATCATAGATCCATTGTAATTATAAGACATAATAAAACTCACTTTTTTCTTGTTATCTTTTCTATGTCGCTAATTTCATATTAGCAGTTAAAACATGATTAGATAGACTGTTTCGTGTTTAGCTTCATTATAGTGTTGACGATCTTTATGACATTTATGCGACTATTTAAAAAATATGTCGTAGTTTGACTTGGGGTTCTCGCCGTACAATAACTTAGCTTTAAAATATACGTTTTGCGGGGCTTACTGGATCAGGGTAAAGAGGTTAACCGCGAGGCTTTTTTAGGACCAAGATGAAACTTTACCTCAGTAAATTTGTTTAGGCAAGCATTTTTGTTGTTTTATAGTTTTTTAATTATAAATACTGTATTTTGAGGCACGAAAAAGCGAGGACAATAGATGAATTACATTATTGTGAGTGATATTTTTGGAAAAACATCATATTTGACACAGTTTGCACAAACGTTGAATGGTGAGTTTATTATTGTAGATCCATACGATGCTCAACTACAGCCCGTTATTGACGAGGAGCTGCAATATCAACAGTTTATATCTCAGTGTGGGCATGACGGTTATTTTCAAAAACTAAATAAAGTGTTAGATAATATAAAAACGGATACCACAATTATTGGTTTTAGTGCTGGGGGGGCAGCCGCATGGCGTAGCCAAGCATGTACTAAAAATCGCTATATCAAAAAGCTCGTGGCATTTTATCCAAATCAAATTCGTTATAATTTAAATTTACCAGCAACAATACCATGCGAATTGATATTTCCTTATCAAGAGGCACATTTTGATGTGAGCGTTATTATCACAAGCCTACAAACAAAAGCGAACGTCAGCTGTTTTCAGTGTGACTATGGTCATGGCTTTATGAATCCATTATCAAATAATTTTGATAATCAAGGTTACTTATATTTTAGTAAACGACTGTTTAGTGATGATTTATAGGGCGTGTTGACCTTTCATGATTAATTTTTCAGCAGTCTATTTGGTATTTAGGCAAGGCAGCGCCTATGATGTGTGGTTGTTCCCCATAAATAGGCGATAACGCAGTATAAATGCCAAATATGCGCTGCCCAAAGGGTTTTTCCTAGGGGCGATTAACTCTTTGTTACCTACACGGATGTAGGTAAGGGGCGTGAGCAGGACGCGGAAGCTTTGCTCGGTTTTTACTTAGCCCGCTAGGTTACAAACCTCGCGCCGCGATTAAATCGCCCCTAGATTGAACAAATTTCAATCCACAAAGGTCAACACGCCCTAGTTGTATTGTATTAATTAAATGCTACAAACTAGTATATTGATTAGTTGTATGGCTATACTAAGTTTTTAACTTAGATTAATTTATTATATGACTGACCAACATAAGCTATATCGTCACTTCTTATCTAACCCTGTAGCAAAGCCGCCATGTCGGATGACTAATGCAAACATGTATGGCTTTTTTATAAAAATAGATCAAACAAAAGTTCAAGCGTATATAAGTAATACACTTAATACAGTAGCAACAGAGGATACTTACTTTAAAGGGCTGGGTGAGTACGCGCTACTGACATTTACTGATATTGAAAAAATCGCCTCATTAACACCACCTTTTAACGAACATGGTTGGATGCAAGAAACAGATATTATTGTTTGGTTGCCAGTTGTAAAGGTAGAAAAGCAAGGAGATGATGAAGATATTACGCATCTTTATTGGTACCCAGCATTTATTTGTGTCAATAATATTTATGCACTCATAAATGGACGAGAGACATGGGGCTACAATAAATATATGTGTGAATATAAAATGCCTAGCTCTGTTAACAAACTAACTGATTTTTCATTATCGCTAGATTGCTTTAAACATTTCTCTCCATCATCTAAATTAGAGACACACCAGCTACTTTCCTTAACAACCACAGCTAAAGAAAATAACGAAAGTGTTTTATCAACGTTGGAAGATTTTGGTGATCGTGTGGCAAATTTGTTTGATGGGGAACACATGGGTATAGACTTTTCCTTATTAAAGCAATTGCTTAGTGGGTTTGTTAATCCACAAATGGACCAAATATTATTTAAGCAATTCCCAGATGGTCAAGGCAAATTAGCGGTATATCAAGCTGTGATGCACTCGCCATCAGAAATTAAAGAAATCCATAAATTTAAATTCTTAAAGCCAGACTTTCAATTACAAATAGAGCAGTTGGATAGTTTTCCATTGGCTGAAATGTTTGGCTTAAAAGTAGGCCCACAAGATGTGTATTTACCTTTTTATATATGCATGGATTTTGACCAACTTGAAGCTTCTCAAGTCCTCCCTCTATAAAGGAAAATAGTATGAGTAATGAAAAAATAGCCATTATCGGTGGTGGGGTTGCTGCTATGACTGCTGCGTTGTATTTGACTGAGCAAGATGATTGGCAGCAGCATCGCGAAATTACTGTTTATCAGCAAGGGTGGCGTTTAGGGGGAAAAGGAGCGAGTGGGCGAAATGCAGCGATGGGCGAGCGTATAGAAGAACATGGTTTACATGTTTGGTTTGGAGCATATGTAAACAGCTTTAAAGCAATCGAAACGGTTTACAATAAATTAAATCGCCCTACAACATGCGCATTAAGCACGTGGCAACAAGCGTTTAAACCACATAGTTTTATTGCCTTAGAAGAGCATATAGATAATGAGTGGGAAACGTGGCCAATTGATTTTCCAATTTTACCGGGTAACCCTGCAAACGGCAGTTTAGATATTACAGCATGGGATTTTATTACAATGACCCTTGCGTGGTTAAAAAAATGGATCCCGCAACTAGAAATTGCAGCAAATCAACAAGCTAAAAGTACACAATTAACAACTAAAAAAACACGTGATAAATATTTACTACAACACCTATACCAACATGTTCAAGAGCTAGCCACTGATGGCAGTGATGCGTGGAAAACGTTTACACATGATATACAAAACTTAAGTCAAGAGATCACATCAACGCCCAGCTTACTGGTCGATAAATTAAATGAATTTACACAAAATAAAAATACATTACAGCCTCAAATATCTGAGAAAAAAGATAGCTTAGTAATTTGGTATATCGTCAGAAAGTTAAAGCGCTGGCTTAATCAAGAATTGACAGAGTTAATGGATGAAAATGCACAATTAAGACGCTTATATATTTGTGCTGATCTTGCAATTGCAATGCTTGTCGGGCTAATCAAAGACAAAGTTTACCGTGATGGTTTTGGTGTTATTAATAAGTATGATTTTCGCCAATGGCTGCTAAAAAATGGCGCGAATAAACAATACAGTGTGGATTCGGCCCCTGTGCGTGGGTTTTATGATTTAGTGTTTGCATACCCTAAAGGGGATTTTAGCAAACCGAATGTAGAAGCTGGGGTTGCAGCATTAGCAATGTTGAGAATCGCATTATGCTATCGTGGTGGTGTTATGTGGAAAATGCAGGCTGGAATGGGGGATGTGATTTTTTCACCACTTTATGAGCTCTTAAAGCAAAGAGGGGTTAAGTTTGAGTTTTTCCATCAACTTCAAAATATTACGCCTGGCTATGATAGTAATGGTAAGCGTTGTGTAACAGAAATTGAATTGCAACAACAGGTTGAACTGAAAAATAATACTGAGTATCAACCCCTTGTTGATGTTAAAAGTTTACCTTGCTGGCCAAGTGAGCCCCTTTATAATCAAATTAATACAGCGCAAGCGACGCTATTACAGCAATATAATATTAATTTAGAGTCTTTTTGGACAGACTGGCCAAGTCGTTATCAAGCTGAATTTGGTCAGCCATTGCCTCACAAAACATTGCGTTTCAAACACGATTTTGATCAACTTATTCTTGGTGTTTCTGTTGCATCATTGGAACATATTTGCCCGCGTTTATTAGCTATTGATGATGCATTTGCTGCACAAGCTAAAAATGTTCTTACGGTAGCAACGCAAGCCAGCCAGCTTTGGTTAAATAAAACAGATCAGCAGCTTGGTTGGGAGTATATGCCGCCAAGCGAAGAAGGGCCGATTTTAAGTGGTTTTAGCGAACCATTTGACACGTGGGCTGCAATGCAAAACTTAGTAGACAAAGAGCAATGGCCATTGAATAACAGTCCAAAAAACATTGCCTATTTTTGCAGTGCCTTTGCCTGTGCAGAATATCCACCACAAAGTGACCACACGTTCCCAGCGCGAGCAAAAGCTGATGTAAAAACGAATTTAACACAATTGGTAACGACTAATATGCAGCCATTATGGCCATTAGCTTATGATCAAAATGGCTTTGATTGGTCAGTATTATATGCAAATGATGTGTCAGGCAAAGCGCGTTTAGATCAACAATATTGGCGAGTTAATGTTGACCCGAGTGAACGCTATGTTTTGTCTGTAGCAGGTTCGAGCCAGTATCGTTTAGCGACGGATGGTACGCAGTTTAGTAATTTATTTATAACAGGGGATTGGATAAAAACGGGTGTGAATGCCGGTTGTGTTGAAGCGGCTGTTATGGCAGGAATGCAGACAGCGCGAGCATTATGTGGATATCCACAATCTATAAGTGGAGAAAATGCATTTGAGCCGACAAAAACTACCTAAAGTTACTGATATTTAGACTACTTTTAGTAATTAATTAGTCTATAATTATAAATAATTACAGTATATTTACATACTCCTAGGATAAAGGTCTGTTACGAATGAAAAGCCTATGCAAACCAATTTCAAATCATGTGTTGTTATTGTGTTCATCAAGTTTAATTTTGCCATTGAGTCTTCAGGCGCAAAATGAAGCTGCTGTGGTGTCAAAAAGTAACATGGAAGTGATAGAAGTGTATGCGCAAAAACGCGCTCAAGCGATTGAAAAAGTAAGTATTGCGGTCAGTCATGTAAAAGGAGAGGCATTAACATCTCAACATTACAAAGACACGACAGAGCTTTCAGTATTCGCACCTAATGTAAAAATTAGTCAAAATGCAGCTGAAGGCACACCGCCGGCAGTTAACATTCGTGGGGTTGGTTTAGTAGATTATAATACTGCGAATACATCGCCAGTGGCAATATACGTTGACGACGTGGCGGTTGGCTCTGCGAGCAATCAAATAGTTAACTTTTTTGATATTGAGCAAGTGGATATACTGCGTGGCCCCCAAGGAACATTATTTGGTAGAAACTCTACCGGTGGGGCGATATTGATTCGTACAAAACGCCCTGAGTTTGCCCAAACGGGTTACCTGAGTGTTGGTGCTGGCAATAATAATTCAGTAACTCTTGATGGTATGTATAACACTCAAATTAGCGAAAATAGCGCTTTGCGCGTGGCGCTTAATCATCAAGACTATGAGTATTCTACAAAAAATGTTTATACTCAATCACCTACCGCAGGTATGCAACAAACAAATGCGCGTATTTCTTTGTTAACCGACTTTGACAATGTTCAACTATTATTAAAAGGACACATTGAAGATTGGCAAGGAATTGTACAGCCTGTGGGGAGTATTGGGATTGTAGCTAATCCGCTAACATTGCAGCCGTGTTCTGTTGAACAAGCGGGCTCTCAAAATTGCTTTGATAATTTTGGTTTTAACGATGGCAGCGACGACTTTTATACCGTGAGCGTAAATAATGACTCGCCTCATAAAAGCGACGGTAAAGGTTTTAGTGCACATTTAAACTGGCAAATAAATTCTGAAAATGAGCTCGTCTCCATATCAAGTTATAATCAGTTGGAGCGAGACCATGCGTTTAATTGTGATGGTTCTCCACAGCGTCTTTGTGAAGGTTCATTAGGGCTAGATACAGACTTTATTACTCAAGAGTTACGTTTAGCAACACAATTTGGTGATCATACTCTCACAACTGGAATTTATTTTGCTGACGAATCGATAAAGCAAAATAATGTAAATGATATATTACGTGATTATCGTGGTATTTTGCCCACAAATTTAACTGCAACATTTTATTACGACAATCAAATTGATACGCAAAGTCTTGCTTTGTTTAGCCAACTTGATTATCAGCTAAGTACGAAGTGGTGGATTGCGGCAGGGCTTCGTTATTCGTATGAATCACTGGAGTACGATTCACTCTCTCAATTAAATGCCATTGTTGATCCTAGCGACCTAGAAGGCGCTATAGTGCCTTTTTATCATGTGAAAGGAGAGCAAAGCGACAACGGGTTTTCAGGACAGTTGTCTGTAAATTATCAACTAAGTGAGACCACAAACACATATTATAGGTTTGCAAACGGTGCAAAAAGCGGGGGTTATAATGGTGGGTTTTTATCATCACCAGAGCAAGCTGAGTTGGCCGCCTATGATAAAGAACGCCTAAACTCCCATGAAGTTGGTACTAAATCTTGGTGGCCTGAGCACGGTGTGCGAATGAATTGGGCTGCATTTTATTATGATTATAATGATCAACAAGTATTTATGAATCAACCATCAGCATCGCCACAAAGCCCGCCAGTTCAGCTGTTAGAAAACGTTGGTGATTCTACTATTTACGGCTTAGAAGCAGAGTTTGATTATAAAGCCAATGATGCATTATCAATGCGTTTTTCACTGGGTTATATACCGCATGCCGAGTTTGAAGAGTTTGTAGATCCACTTGGCAATAGTTTGACCAATAACCGCCTACCTTTTACATCTAAGTGGAATGTTTCGGCAGCGATAGAGTATGCATTTGAGCTTGCAAATAATCCACTAACAACTCAACTGGTTATTGATTATCAATCTGATTATTACTTTGATCAGAACCAAAACCCCTATGCCTTTCAAGACGGCTATAGTTTAGTTAACGGTAATATTCGTTATCAGATGGATCAGTGGTCAATGGTATTGTGGGGAAAAAATTTATTTGAAACGCATTACTCTCATTTGAAATTTGATTTAGGCCCATTCTTAGGTATGCTAGAAGACTTTAAAGGTGAAGGTCGCCGGTATGGGCTTGATGTTAGCTATCAGTTTTAAAAACATGCAGATAGATTAAGGTGCGTTATATGGAAATAAAGGCAGCCTTAAGCCTTAAAGTAATAATGTTTATGCTTTTTAGTTTGCTGTATTGCGGTACAGCGACTGCGGCGAGTATGCCTGATCTTTTCATTTATGATGAACAGCAGCATGAAACCAATCTTTTGCAAGTAGGTTCTGTGTTGCAAAGTAATCACAGTGGTTTTGCGCGCACAAGTGACGAGCTCGAAACGTGGATCTTAAATAAAAAGCCGCAAAATCGTACAACCTATTTTGGTGGTAGTTATTGGCTTGTTTTACCTTTAGAAAACCAAACTAAATTAACTGAATTAGTCCTGTATCCATATAATACGTTGGTGTCTAGGGTTGAAACACGTATTTATGATCTCGATACGCCTAGCGCACCTGTAGCACGTTATATTACAGGTGGCTTAGAAAAAAATGAATTCGCATTTCAATACGGTAATAAAATAACGCTGATCCCAGGGAAGCGTTATGTATTAGTCACTAAATTTGAAAGTGACTACTTTTATACTCCGCCTAAATTAGTTTTAAAACCTTACGATGATTTTTTTCCTCAAATCACCTTACAGAACATGATAATGCTGTTGTGTTTTGGGGTGGGGATTGCTCTAGGGTTATATAATTTACTGATTTATTTTGGTGCGCGCGATGTGACACACCTTTATTATGCAATGTTTACTGCATGTTGGGTGTTTGCATGGAGTCAGTTTTTTCATATTCCGGATCAAATATTTGGCTATTACAATGCACATTTGCATTGGTTAGGCTTTACGCTTATTCCCCTTACAAACATCTTATTTTATAACAGCTTACTTAAGCTTAAAGAAACCTCACCGAGATTATCCATTGCGTCGTTATTACTCGGGGCGGTTGCTACGTTAGGCGTACCATTTGCAATTTTATGGCCTGGTTTTGGTTTTATATGGGCCACTTTTGTTACCGGTGCAACCTTATGCTTAGGCATGTTTATTGGTGTGCGAAGCTGGATGAGTGGGTTTAAACCAGCGCGTTATTTTGTAATGGCTTACCTTGCTATGGCGATCCCTAATATGGTTGGGAATCTGACTAACCTAGGTTTGATACCTCCTATAGCGATTGATTTGTATTTGCTGGGTCTTATAGGTACATCACTGGATGCGATGCTCTTGGCATTTGCAGTTGCAAATAAATTTAGCCTTTTACATGACGATAATGTTGAGTTAACTAAAAATTTAGAGCAAAAAGTGCAGCTGCGCACACAAGAGCTTGAACAGTTAGCTGAAGAGCTAAGGGATGCAAGTGAAGCAAAAAGTCGTTTCTTAGCGAATATGAGCCATGAAATTCGTACCCCTATGACATCTATTATTGGCTATGCAGATGGGATCATTTTAGGGGACATAAAGCCTCACGAGCGTAATCACGGTATTCGCGTTATTTTGCAAAATAGTCGGCACGTCTTAGGCTTAATTAATGATATTTTAGATATGTCAAAAATTGAAGCAAACCGATTAGAAATATCGTTAGTTGAAACTGATTTATTTTCAACCATTGCGCATATTGAATCTATACTTGGTAAACAAATTAGAGATAAAGGCCTAAAATTTAATGTAAATTATGAATTTCCTTTACCTGATTGGATTATTTCTGATCCAACACGCTTACGGCAAATACTATTAAATCTTGCTGCTAATGCGATTAAATTTACGACCGTTGGAAATATAGAACTATCAGTAAGTTGTGAAAAAGATCAATTGTGGATCAAAGTCAAAGACACGGGCATAGGTATGACCCTTGCTGAGCAGCAAGAGTTATTTACCCCATTTTACCAAGCTGATGCAACGAACACGCGTAAATATGGTGGAACTGGATTAGGCTTAAATATATCAAAAAGTTTGGCTCAAAAATTAGATGGTGATATCAGCGTTCATTCTGAAGTAGGCAGCGGTAGTGAGTTTAGCCTAGCTTTAGCGTTACAAATAACTGAAAAAACACGCTGGGTTAACAGCTTTGAAGATATATCAATTGAGCAACCAAAAGATTTAGTCTCTTCACAATGCCAACGCAACTTAGTGGGTGAAGTACTCGTTGCTGAAGATCACCCTGAGAACCGTCAGTTAATCGAGCGTATTTTACAGCGTATGGGGTTAACAGTTACGGCAGTGGAAAACGGGCAAGATGCAGTGCAAGCAACACTTGATAACCAATTTGATTTAATTTTATTGGATATTCAAATGCCAGTGATGGATGGTGAGCAAGCTATTCATATGATGCAGGCGACGGGTTTAACAACACCAATAGTTGCATTGACGGCAAATACGATGAAAAATGAGATTGATCGTTATCTAAAACAAGGATTTGTTGATCACATTGCAAAACCAATAGATCGCAGTCAGTTTAGCCATAAAATTGCCAGTTACCTTGATATAGAAATGCACGAAGAAGTTAAATTGCCTGATCATGAATTTGATGCGTTGAAAAAAACGTATATTGAAGGGTTAAAAAATCAAAGAGATACCATTGCGGCCCAGTTTGGCAGCGGTGATATAGATGGGTTAGCAAAAAGTATTCATATGATAAAAGGGACAGCAGGGATGTTTGATTGCGATGCGCTTTATCAGCAAGCTGTTTGTTTAGATAAGTCGCTCAAAGCAGATAGCATCACCTTGGATAGTCGTTTAGTTAATGGATTATTAGCTAAAATGGACTCGATTATATCCCCAGTTAAACAATGAATTTATTATTTAGACTGTGACCCCACAGCCACGCGATCTGCTACTGAGCGTTAACCCAAAAGATTTATTGTCCTAAGCATTTTATTCACATGCCGCTCAACAAAAAACTGTTTTAGCATGATTATTTTATTGTTGAATAGTAACTATAGATGCTCTAACTACGACAGATCATTATAAGCATGGTTTAATTGTTATGGTTTTTATACAAACACATAGGAATATTATGGGCTATCAACATATTGACGTGCCGCCAAATGGCGAACAGATTAGCATTGATGAACAAGGCCAATGGCATATTCCTCTACAACCTATTATTGCTTATATTGATGGTGATGGCGTTGGGCAAGATATCTCACCCTGTATGCGAAAAGTGGTAAATCACGCTGTTGATGTGTGTTACCAAGGACAGCGTAAAATTCACTGGATGGAAGTGTTCAATGGTGAAAAAGCAGCGCAGCTTTACGATGGTGATTGGTTTCCGCAAGAAACAATACATGCTGTTAGGCAGTTTAAAATTGCTATAAAAGGCCCTTTAACCACACCGATTGGTGGTGGTTTTCGTTCACTCAATGTAGCCCTTCGTCATGAAATGGATTTGTTTGTCAATATGCGGCCTATTAAAGGCTACAGTGTATTACCTTCGCCACTGAAACATCCTGAAAAAACTAACATCGTGGTGATCCGCGATAGCTCAGAAGATATTTATTCTGGCATAGAATGGCAAGCTGGCAGTGTTGAAGCTGAAAAAATGTTGGACTTTTTATGTCAAGAAATGGGCGTTACTCGTCTACGCTTTGATCAGCAATGTGGTATTGGCATTAAGAATATCTCCAAAGAAGGGTCACAGCGTTTAGTTCGCTATGCAATTAATTATGCGCTGGAGCAAAAAAGTGACTCAGTCACTGTTGTGCATAAAGGTAATGTGCTTAAATTTACTGATGGTGCATTCAAACGCTGGGGTTTTGCGCTTGCACAGAATGAGTTTTCAGCAGTACCACATAGTAATGGTCGTTGGCTTGAAATTCCGCGAGAAGGCTTAGCACCACTGGTTATTAAAGAAGTGATTGCAGATAACATGCACCAACAAGCGCTGATGAACCCTGAGCAATTTGATGTGGTCGTGACAACCAATCAAAATGGTGACTATTTAGCTGACATGCTAACAGCACAAGTGGGAGGGATTGGCATCATGCCTGCGGCAAACTTAAATAATGAAGTGGCTTTTTTTGAACCAACGCACGGGACTTTTGAGCGAATAGCTGGTCAAAATAGCGCTAATCCAACAAGTAGCATTTTAAGTGCGGTAATGATGCTACGATTTATGAAGTGGCATGAAGCAGCTAATCAGATAGAGCATGCTTTGCAATACACCTTTTTAGCGGGTGAATTGACCTTTGATTTACAAGAAGATGCACATAACTCGACTATCCTAAGTTGCAGTGACTTTACACAAAGGATAATCGAGCATTTAAAGCACTCATAGCTTAGGCTGCATTGGCGTTACTAAGTTCTGCACGATACATACAAGGGCGGTTAACAAGGGTTGCAGCACGGTGATAAATAGCCTTTGCATCATGTTCATCGCTAGGTGTGCCGCTTAGGGTATCCATTAACGCAACCACAATGATTGCAGGCACCTGACAACAATATTCATCGAGTACCGCGGTTGTTGTTTGCGCATCAACATGACAATGAGGGTGATTATGTTCAACTTTGTACGCATGCAATAATGTTTGCACGTCTAAGCTATCATCTTCAAGGTGTTTGTTTTTACGGCACTGGCAACCAAACTCATCAACTAATGTGGCTAGTGCCTGATACACATCGTCACAATTTATCGTCATTTTTTTACATAGCTGTTGCTCAATAAAAGCATGTAAATGACCATCGATGAATAATCCGTCTTGTTGGGTAAAGCTTGCTGTCGTTTGCATCATAATGTTGTCTCTTAATTTTAGTGGCTAACTCATTTGGTATGACTTCACTCTAGCCCTAAGAACACTATTTATGAAATTGTTGTTTTCAATAACTGATATTGATTTAATCAATATCGTGAATTGGATTGAATCGTAGCATAAGTATTTAAAGATTGATTTGAACAATCTCAGCGATCCGCAATTGTTGCAGCAAAATTTTGTAATTCTCTGCGTAACCATTGATGCGGGCTTGCATGGTGCAGTAGTGGGCTCCAGATCATTTTTACCTCTATAGGCACTATTTGAAATGGTACAGGGCTGATCACTAAGTCAGTGTGTTTGGTTAGTAGCATTGCTTGTCGTCTTGGTAATGTTGCGATTAACTGGGGAGATTGGCACAATAAACTTGCCACCATGTAATGACGGGTAAACACCCTAATATGGCGGGTCTGCTCTAATTGCCAGAGTGCTTCGTCTACCCAGCCTAATTTCTGGCTCCCTGATTTATTAGTAACCGCAGCTTCAGCCCCCCAGCCAGCACGATTAACCCAAATGTGTTCTGAGGCCAAATATTGGTTTAAATTGGGCTGCTGTAAAAAGGGGTTTGCAGGGTGCATTAAACAGCAATAATTATCCCGCCACACACTGGATTGATGAAAAGATCGCGGCAAACCATTAAAGCGATTAATCGCTAAATCAATAGTGCCTTTTTCCATATCTTGCAGGTTTACATCGCTAGGACTGAGTACATCAAAATTAAGCCCTGGGTGTTTATTAAGCTGTGCGGTTATAAATGGAGCGATTAAGGTTGATTCTAAATAGTCATTTGCCATCACTCTAAATGTCATGTGTGCAGTAGTAGGATCAAAAACATCACTGGGCTGAGTAATTGCCTCGGCCATTTTTAACAACGCCTCTATTTCTGGCTTTAAGCTTAAGGCTTTTGCAGTCGGAGTCATAGAGCCTGCTGCGCGAACAAGTAGCGGGTCGTCAAATAAATCACGTAAACGCTTGAGTGCATTACTCATTGCAGGCTGTGTTAACGCTAATTTATTTGCCGCCTTAGAGACATTTTGCTCATCTATGAGTACATTTAAGTACACCAGTAGGTTGAGATCGACATTTCTTATATTCATTTGATCAATCTTATTCATTCGCTGTATTAATTATCTAAATTAAAGCCTGCTTGCTAAGGTGTGTAAACCCATAAAATTACATAGCCACCATAAGTGATAAAAATATGCCCAAACAAAACACACAAACACTGTTAGCGGCTTCACCGAATGATGCCATAGAGCATGTTATTGCAACTAAACTAGCACGGGCTGTATTTGCTGGGTTTGAAGGCATGTTTGCTGCATTTTTAAATATTACCTTGGGTGCACAAAGTCGTTTTGAGCAACGACAATGGTTAGATGTGCAATCAGCAATGCGCGAGCGTTTACAAGTGTATGAGCGCCAAGTTAAAAGCGTGAGTAATGCAGTGCGAATAATTGCTTTTAAAGAACTACATGACCCACGGCTATGGGAGCAAGCAAAACACATTTATGGAGAAATGGTCGAAAATCACGAAAACCAGCCCATTGCGCACACATTTTTTAATTCAACATTTGGCTCTATTTGGGACGATAAAAAAATACGCACTGTACATTTGTTTGTCTTAAAAGCTAAGTACCGCGCTAAACCAAGACCATTTGATAATTTAGTGAGCCGAATTTCATTACAAAATGGCTTTACCCATGCTGTAGCACAACTAATTTATCGCCAAGCTTTTCGGGTTAAATTTACAGATTTAAACAAGGATGTTGATGCTTTACAGCGTACTTTAACACTAGGTGCAAAGCAGCAATGTCGCCAAGTATATGAATTGATGAATCTAAATGATGGTTTTATTGAATACGCTAATTCATTATTTTTCAGAAATAAAGCCTGTTATTTAATTGGCCGATGCATTGCTAAAAATGGCGATAATATGCCTTTTGCAGTGGCGATATTACATACTGAAAATGGCTTAAAGCTTGATGCTGTGATGATGGGGGCTGATCAACTCAGTTTACTGTTTGGCTTTGCACGTACTTATTTTATGGTTGATACAGATCAACCAGCCCGTTATGTAGATTACCTGTCAGTGTTAATGCCACATAAGCAACGATTTGAGTTATTTAATGCCATAGGTTTTATTAAACACGCTAAAACTGAATTTTACCGTTACAAAGTAGACACGACTAAAAATAGCCCCACACACGATAAATACATTATTGCCCCAGGGACTCCAGGCATGGTGATGCTGGTATTTACGACACCGCACTCTGATTATGTTTACAAGGTGATCAAAGATAGATTTAGCGCACCCAAAACATCCACTAAAGCACAAGTAATGGCAAAATACGATTTTGTAAAACAAGCCGACAGAGTAGGGCGTTTAGTCGACACGCATGAGTTTCGCTATTTGGCATTTGATTTAAGCCGTTTTAGCGATGAACTGCTTGAGCAAATGCGCGCGAGTATTGGCAACAGCATGGCAATTTCAAATAAAGCGCTCGTGCTAAAACATGTGTACGTTGAGCGTAAAATGACCCCGCTTAATTTATACATTAATCAGTGTGACAACAAACAGCTTAGTAACGTAATGCACGATTACGGTAAAGCAATTAAAGATTTAGCTGAGGCTAATATTTTTCCTGGTGATATGCTGATGAAAAATTTTGGCGTGACACGTTGGGGTCGTGTGGTGTTTTATGATTACGATGAAATATGCCCATTAACAGATTGCGAATTTAGAGATTTACCAACGAGCCAAAATAGCTTTGATGAGATCAGTAGCGAAAGCTATTTTGATGTAGCCGAAAACGACGTATTTCCAAGTCAATTTAACGTTTTTTTTAGCGCAAACAGGCAGGCGTTTAGTTATTTTTGCCAGCAACATCACAATTTATTCAGCCCTGAGTTTTGGCAGCAATGTCAAAACCAAATCAATGCAGGGCATCTGGCTGATGTGTACCCTTATAAACAAAGTTGGCGCTTTAGTAATACCACTATTAAAGTCTAATGAATGTTGGGTGCGAAAAAGGGTATATTACTCCTCAAAATAAAACCAAGGAAATAGTATGAAATCTTTATTGTTAGCAAGTTTATTAATTGCTTCGCCAATAGCAGTGGCTAATCCACTATTGGGCAGCTGGGAGTTTGTGCAAGGCAAATACGCCGTTGAAGATGGGTTTGTGAGTGCTAAAGCACCAGAGCTGACCTCAGTAAAACTGATTACTGCAACGCATTTTAACTATATTACCCAAAAAAATGGCAAGTTCCACTATGCTGGTGGCGGACAATACACTTTAAAAAATGAACAGTTTGTTGAGACGTTCGCATATGGCAATATCCCCTCATTACTTGGTAAAACAATGGCCTTTGATTATAAAATTGAAGGGAACTTGTGGCATCATTCTTTAACTGAAAATGGTAAGTTAATTGAAGCCGAAGTATGGCGTAAAATCGATTAACAAAGGGGGCATCTATGCAATTTATTTCCCATCAACATGCGCAATTATCACTCAGCGAAACCGTTAAACCGCAATTAAAAGCGCACGAAGTATTGATTAAAGTGGCTGCGATAGGCGTTAATCGCGCCGATTGCATGCAGCGACAAGGTAAATACCCAGCTCCGCAAGGCGATAGCCCCATATTAGGATTAGAATGTGCCGGCACAGTCATTGAACTTGGCGCAGGTGCTGATAATAGCTGGCTTAATAAAGCGGTATTTACGTTGTGCGCTGGTGGCGCTTATAGTGAATATGTAGCAGTAGATGCAGCGCAATTAATGGTTTTACCGAGTGGTTTAACAATGGCGCAGGGTGCAGCCATTAGCGAAGTGTATTTAACGGCATTTGGTGCGCTTTTCCAACTAGGTAATTTGCAGCAAGGGCACACTGTGCTTATTCATGCTGGGGCCAGCGGTGTAGGTGGCGCCTGCATTCAAATGGCTAAACGCACCGGTGCAATTGTGGTTATCACCGCAGGGAGCGATGAAAAATGTCAGCACGGCAAAGCGCTCGGCGCGGACCATGCCATAAACTATAAAACAGATGACTTTGTTGATTATATGCAACAGCATAATTTAACAGCAAATGTGATTGTTGATCCGGTATCAGGGCGTTATTTAAATAAAAATGCAGCCATTGCCGCATTAGATTGCCAAATTGTGATGTTGGCATTTTTAGACGGGCGCTTTGCAGAAGTGGATTTTGCACGCTTATTACAAAAACGCATTTCATTGCATGCTTCAACACTTCGCAACCGCAGCCAAACCTTTAAACGTCAGCTGCGCGATGCGTTTGTAGCAAGGTTTTATGACGATATAGCCAATCAAACGTTTGATTTTAATATTTATAAAACCCTACCATGGCAAGATGCAGCAAAAGCGCATACCATACTTGAGCGAAACGAAAATGCAGGAAAGGTTGTATTACTCGTTGAGTAGTTTAAAAATTAAAGTTTGCCCATATAACTTAGGGTAACTGAAAAAAGCAATCCAAGGCATACAATGAACCCAATTATAGCAACCCTAAAAGAGCACAACGTAAGTGACGAAAAAGTACATGAACTTTTTCAAGCATTTACACAAAACCCTATGATGGCAATGGCGCTAGTGCAACAACTTGGTATACCGCCTGAAAAACTACAGCAATTAATGGCAGTCGTAATGACTCAACCACATTTAATTAAAGAAGCGGCTGATTCACTTGGCATTGATCAAGGCCAAGTTGAACAAGCAAAAGCACAGTTTAAAAATCAATAATAAAAAGCAATAAAATCACGTTAAGCCCTAAGTAATGTATAAAAGTAAAGCGCGCCAAGCGCGCTTTACTTTTATTTATCGTCCTATATTTTATCCTCTTTTGTATTCATAGTTTGTTACATTGTTTATTACATGTTTTATGAACCTAAGGTTATTTGCCAAGTCTATTATATAACCCACTTTTATGGATAATCTAACATGAAAAGCCTATATAAAATTTGGCGAAATAATCGCTCACTTATCGTCTTCATTTCGTTAATGTGTGTATTTAGGAGCGCAGTAGCTGATTGGTATGAAGTACCTACAGGTTCGATGAAACCAACAATTGTTGAAGGTGATAGAATCCTCACAGATAAAATGGCCTACGACTTAAGAGTTCCTTTTACAAAAATATCGCTTGCGAGAATATCTGAGCCAAGTGCGGGCGATATTATAGTATTTGATTCAGTGGCAGCTGATAATCGATTAATTAAACGCGTTATAGGTGTACCTGGCGACACGGTTGCATTAGTTAATAATGAGCTAATTATTAACGGTAAAAAACTCAGTTATGACACCTCAACAGACAACACAACAAACCAAATAAGAATCGAAAACTTAAATGGCATTAAACACCTTGTAAAAGTTGATAAGCAGCGCTCCACCATACAAAGCTTTGCGCCAATTACAATCGCAGAAGACATGTATTTAGCAATGGGCGATAACCGAGACAACAGTGCAGATTCAAGAATGATAGGCTTAGTGCCACGTAAAGAGTTACTCGGCAAAGCGCAGCGGGTGATAGTGTCATTAAATTACGATAATTACTATATACCGCGTAAAGAACGAATATTAAAAGTGTTAGAGTAAAAAATTAATACTCAACTACACGTATTTACCATGCTCGGCTGGCGAATAAAATACAGTGCAGGATGTTAACAAAAGAACACTGATTGCACGTTTTTATAGGTGATAAATGAACAGCGTATTTGATCACAGTAAAAAAAATATATTAGTACTACCCCAGTCACTTTATACAATGACGGATGTTGTGCCGCTGCTACACACCGCAAATACAGGGATTTTTTATAAAAGCCTTCGCCATGATTTAGTAGATGTTGAATTTTATACGAATACACCGTGTTTGGTGTACATTGAAAGTGGGCAAGAAACCATTACAACATCTAAAAATAAAACACATGAGCTGCATGCTGGCAGTGCTGTATTTTTACCGCAAGGGCTTAACGTGCATTCAGATTATGTAAGAACAACCTCATCGTTAAAAGCGTACTTAACTTTTTTTGATGAGGATGTGATCAGCGAATTTTTAAGCACATACAAAGTAAATAAAAGTCAGCCGTGTACGACTGTCAGCGCTACGTCGTTGTTTAATATTCAATGCGATGATTTAGTGAAAACCTATTTTGATTCAATTCAAAAATTGCATAAACGAACCTGTAATACAGCGCCTTTGTTAAAAGTTAAGCTTTTAGAGTTACTGCATTTATTAGCAATTTACGACAAAGCTATTTATCAAACGCTCGTACAATCAAAGCACACAACTTACCCACCGAAGCGTAATATCACGCGGCTGCTAAATAACCCTAATACCCTTAAGTTAACAATTAAAGATTTAGCTAATTTATCCGGTAAAAGTGTATCAACATTTACACGAGACTTTAAATCTCTTTACAGTGTTACGCCTAACCAGTGGCTACAAGAAAAACGCTTGGTTCGAGCCTACCAACTTTTACAAGAAACAGAGTTAACCGTCACACATATAGCAGCAGATTTAGGTTACGAAAACGTCTCCCATTTCATTAAATTGTTTAAAAAGAAGTACAACATAACGCCAAAACAATTTAAACAAAGTAATTGATTTAAAAACGTTACTTTTGATGGTTTTTGAGCAGTTATATTTTTTAGCGGTGATTAAATGCAACAACTCATTAATCACAGGAGAAAGGCATGAGTATAAGAGTAACGCTTAATTGTTGTGTAAAATCAGGGCAACTCGAATTATTACTGCCATTTTTAGAAAAACACTTACCCGCAGTAAGGGCATTTAACGGCTGTTTAGATGTAACGATTTATTTTGATAAACCAAACTCAGAAATGTTGATAGAAGAGCAGTGGCTTAGTGTTAAACACCACCGTGCCTATATTGAGCATATCGATAATAATGGAGTGCTTGCTGAACTTGCATCATTTTTAGCATCAGCGCCGAGTATAAAATATTTTGAAAAAGCAGCTGTTTAGTTTATTTAACTACTTTAAACTATAACTACATACTTGTTAGTCATATGCATTACAGTTGCTTAAAGTTAAAAAACGGTAATGCATTTTATTAAAGTAAGAGGCCCCGAATACAATGAATGCGCAACTTAGAGAAAAAATCATAACTGTATGTAATAAAAAAATCGCACAAAAAGGGCCCAATGTAGGGTTGTCATTTTATGCTTTTTTTGCAAATAAAAATGATGATCCGCAGTCGCTAATGGAAGCTGCAACGTGGTGGATACAAACCCATCAATTAGACCACTTTGTAAAAGCCCAAAAAATCAAAGAAATGATAGTAGAAGGCCTATAGCAATATCTGCTATTCATTTATTTTTATTAGCGGCGTCAATAAAAGCACGTTATGTCGCAGCAATTTTATGTAACGCTAAAGCTGAGCAGTTTTGAAAGTAACACTCAAAAGTAACACCTAAAGTCACGCTACTTTACGTCACTACAGTAAGTCTAACTTAAAACCACTTTTTCAAGCTAAAGGATTTTTACAGTATTTTAATCGTCAATGAAAGGTGATTTGAGAGTGTGAATCTCTAAAGTGAAACACTGTGTATGTAGACAGTATTTTATTTTTGTCCAATATTACTGATCTCTACCATTTTGGTGTATTTCTGCATTTCTAAAATATGAGGTAAAGTTAACTAATTGTTTACAGGTGTTTATTTGAGGGCTAAGATAAATGCATTGTAATATATGGACATTTGTCGGTTTATAAAACGACAAATGTCATAGACAAAATTGTTGAACAAAGCCGCTACGCGGAGCTAGCAACCTTCAGCATAATTGCCACACTTGTCATTGGGACTTCCCCCTATTTACCGGAGAAAACCAATGACCCCATTAAGACAACGCGTCATAGACGAGATCCGTTTAAGAGGCTACTCACCACGTACCGAAGAATCTTATATAAATGCACTCGCTCAGTTAGCTAATTACTACGATAAATCGCCTGACTTAATTAATAAGGAAGAGCTTGAGGCGTATTTTAGGTATGTAAACCTAACACAGCACTTGTCGCGTGCAACGATTGCAGTAAAACTCAATGCCGTTAATTTTTTATATAAATATGTACTACAGCGCTCATTCAGCATTGATATTGTATTGCCTAAAAAAGCACACAAAATACCGATACTGCTAACACGGGATGAGGTTCATCGCCTGTTTTTAAATACGGTATCTGCACAACAAAAAGTCATGCTTTGTATTTGCTATGGCTGTGGACTCAGAATAAGTGAATTACTGAATTTACGGGTTGTTGATATTGAATTTAGCCAAGACTGCCTATGGGTTAGAGCAGGAAAAGGGAATAAAGACCGTCGTGTCATATTACCTAAAAGCGCAGCAAGGCGATTAAAGGCTTATATAGCAGGCTTTTCCCTTGGCAGTATACTGTTTTGTACTAATTGGGATAAAGAAAAAGCGATAGATGCAAAAACGTTTAGTCGTGGATTAAAACGTGCGGTAGCGCGGGCTGACATTGCAAAAAATGTATCCGCGCATAGTTTGCGTCACGCTTATGCTACACATCAAATTGAAGCCGGTATGCCGCTTCACCAGTTACAAAAGCAGTTGGGACATACGAGTATTCGTACGACAGAGCGTTATTTACACTGGTTGCCAGAGATGGCACATAGTAGCCATGATTTAATGGCTGCGTGGGAGGAGGACTAAGATGGCAACGACGCATCATGTTGCAGATGTCTTAGCGCAACACCTCAGTAACTATAAAGAAATCCATGCATTAACCTATCAACAACAGCGAGTGTGTCAGCACATACAGGACTGTCGAACCGTAAAGTTAGGTGCTCAGCAATGGCAGTGTGATCGCTGCGAGCATAATAAAACAGTGTACTGCGCATGTAGAGATAGACACTGTCCGCAGTGCCAAGGGCATGTTAGCGAGCAATGGAGTGAACAACAAAGTAAAGATGTTATCAATGCGCCTTATTTTCATCTGGTATTTACACTCCCTCATGAACTAAATGGATTAGCAAGGCAATATCCGCGTGAGATTTACAGCTGTTTATTTCATGCTGTATGGCAAACACTCAGTCAGTTTGCGCAGCGTAAAAAACAGTTACAAGGCACGTTAGGAATGACTGCGGTGTTACATACATGGGGGCAAAGCCTTGCTCAACATATTCATTTGCACTGTTTAATTCCAGATGGCGTATTAACATCGTCAGGTGAGTGGCGCGGTGTTAAAAAGCCGTATTTATTTGCAGTAAAAGCCTTAGCAACCGTGTTTAGAGCAAAAATGCTAGCAGCCATTAGGGCACATAAACTAACGATACCTCAAAGCGAATTGCTCATGAAAAAATCATGGTGCGTACACAGCAAGGTGAATTTGACCGAGCCGAAAACGGTGTTGAAATACCTTGGGCGCTACACACGTAAAGGCATGTTGCATGAAGGACGACTCAAACAGGTAACAAAAGAAAGTGTCACGTTTAGCTATAAAGACTACCGAGACAGCAAAATAAAGCGAATGACATTAACGGGCATAGAATTTATCAGGCGCTATTTACTGCATGTGCTCCCAAGTGGATTTATGCGAATACGACACTACGGTTTTTTAGCCAGTGCGTGTAGAGCCAAAAAGCGGGATATTATCAGCGCACAAACAGGTAAGTATGAGGCTGTAAATCAAGGAAAGTCAGATACACCAGTGCCGGTTAGCGTTAATTGGCCGTGTCCATCATGTAAGCAAGGGCGGCTGATACTGAAAAGCCTCTGTATAAAGGATGCAAAAATAGACGGCCTAGCGACGGGAAGCATCATAATGAATAGTGGTTAATAGTCAGTCGAACCGTTAAAAATAACTCGTTAACTAAGTTGGTGTAACAGAGGATCAGCTTAGATGTGGTGCTGCCTAAAAGAAGCAAAAAAGATAACAGCAGGCAGAAACGCTATAAAAAAGCGTAGAAATGAAATTAATGAACAGTAACTAACCCGTCTAGTAGTAAAAGGGTGTCCAATAAAACTGCAATCAACGACTTCCCTAAAAAAGAGAATTCCTATAGCATTAAGCATACCAATAAAAATGTTGAGTGAGGAGTATGCTTCGTTCAACAAGGTATTTATACGATACAAACAACGTAACGTATAAATACTAAGACGTTATGTGATTCTGAGGTTTGGTGTGCTTAAATATGTTTTGTTTATTTTTCTGCTGTTTAATACCCATATTATGAAAGCTAGCGAATTTGATAATTTAATTATTGAAGTAAAAAATGAAGGCTTATTTGTTGATAAAAAAATAGTTGATGATCTCAAGCTATATATTCAGAAATCGTTTAACTGTCAGGGGAAAGTAATCTTAATGATTGATAGGAATATCGAGCACAAAAAGATCCCTGTAATCATGGATACGCTAAAAGAGTTAGGCTGCGAAAGAATATCAATTGCATCTGTTTGAGTACAATCACATAATCGGATAGCCGGAGGTCTCTAACCTCCAGCCCCCACACCACCCATCATGCGGGTCCGCAATGGGCGGTTCATCTCCCGTAATGAATATTGATCCAAATATCTCTCAATGACACTAACCCTTGTGACGCTAAGTAGTTATTGCCTAGCGCAATGTTAATTCCTTTTGTTTTTGAGCTTCTACAAGGGCCTTTACTGGTGATACCACAGGCTATGGCGAGTCGCTCGCTAACACCCAATTTCATTAAACTGCGTACTTTGGTACGAGGTTTTCGCCACTGCCGCCAGTAGCACATTCTTATCCTACGGCGGATCCAATGATCTAAATCCACTGTTAGTTGATAAGCGTTGGCTATTAGGTAGTAGTGTCCCCAGCCACGTAAATACTGTGTGAGTTTATGAATTTGTAGGGTCATTGAGATCCCCCAGTTGCGGTTAGTGAGTTCTCTTACATTTGCTTTAAATTTCTTTAGCGCCTGTTCGTGAATTTGCACTTGACCGTAACGAAAGGTAAACCCGAGAAATTTCGAGCCTGTTACTGGACCGACTCGACTTTTCGATTAGTTCACTTTGAGCTTTAATCGCTTAGTGATGAACGCAGTAATTTCCCGTTGGATTATTAGCCCTTCGCTTTTCGTTTTTACTAAAATGATTATGTCATCAGCGTAACGTGCAAACTTAAGGTGTTTGTAGGTTAGCTTCTTATCTAATTCATCGAGTAAGATGTTGGAAAGCAAAGGGGATAGTGGCCCACCTTGAGGGACTCCTTTGGTTGACTCAAACCACAGACCTGTTTCGCGCTCTGCTACTCCGGCTCGTAGATATTTACCGAGTAGACGCATGAGTGCTTTGTCTTTGATTTTACGACCAACACGATTCATCAGCATGTCATGGTCTACTTCATCAAAGAACTTAGACAAGTCTATATCAACCGCTGTTTTATAACCTTGTTTAACACAAGATTGAACATGGTTCACTGCTTGACTGGCTCTTTTATGAGGGCGATAACCATAACTATGTGGTGAAAATTGAGGCTCAAAATAAGGGCTAATCACTTGAGCAATGGCTTGTTGGATCACTCTGTCGATAACAGCAGGGATCCCAAGCATTCGCTCACCGCCATCAGGTTTGGGTATCATCACGCGTTTGACTGGCAAGGGTTGATAAGTGCCGTTAAGTAATTGTTGTTTAATACCTAACCAATGTAACTTAGCGAAGTGATTAAACTCTTCAATACTCATATTATCAATACCCGCAGCCCCTTTATTGCGCTTAACATGTTGCCATGCTACGCCAATATTGTGGTTGCTTAGTACTCTTGCCATCAGGTCATGATCTGTTTGGTTATATTCATTCGAGGTATTATTCACAGCAGAACGCTGTTCATCACTATCACAACACGGTGATCTATGTGAATTCAAGTTCATTTGTAGTGTCTCCTCTGGTTAAGATGTTCAGGCCTTCACCGTGTCCCCTCCATTACGATGGGCGTTTGGCTACTCGGCAACTGCTCCTGCGTTGCTCTACCTTCTGCATCCATGCAGTCGTATGCCATCTGCTGACTTCTGATAAATCACTCTAGCGATTACTCGATAAAGCGCGTCTAAACTAACGCTTGTTTACTGCTATTTCGCTCGCTGTAGGTCGCAGCAACCAAAGCGCCAAGGGTTGAACAACCAGTCCCTAACTGGTAATCTCCAAGCGTTAGCGCGGATGCGTGTTTATCAGATCTCCCCCCCCTTTTACCAATGAAGAACAGGTGCATCGACTTTCTCTGCACAACTGCATCATTTACGGTGGCCGTTAGATCACATGACTTCGCTATCTTGTGCTAGCTCGTCTCCAGCCTACGCCTCATATGATGTTTTTGTTCATCAGCTCGCACTTATTTTTATAAAGAATGCTAGCGGCTTCCTCCAGACTATCTCTCACGATTTAGCCCTTGCCATTTGCGAGTGTCTATCGTTTAATAACAGTGTGTTATTTAAACGGTGATCTTCCTACAGAGGACTTTCACCTCATAAGTCAATGCCCATGTCGGGCGTACACAAGGCGCTGTTGTCGGACTGTTTTTCTCGCTTCGCTCAAAAAAACAGCCGCAAAGCGCGACGTTAGCCAAATTCAATATCTAATGGAGCTTGAATGCAACGAAAACACGAACAATCAGTCGCGGATGGTTTTTCAAACCACTTTTCTAAAATTGCCATGCAACAGGGAAGAACTTTAAATCGTTGTAGTTTGGATGGTCAAGATGCGATTTTAGGAGCTGATTACATATTCACCACTACTACTAAATTTGCATTGATAGAGTTTAAGTACGAAGAACGAGATATTAAAGCTGAATCTCGTAAATCATTGCGTGCTCAATTGTGTACTCTATTAGATAGTGAGATGAATCGTCGCTCACAAAGTTTGCAATGCCATTATATTGCTTGGTCTAAAAAGCGACAGACTCGAACTGCTCATTTTAATAACTACTATCCTGAGGTTTGTAATAACCAAGTATTTAATTCCTTAGTAACACCTCTTATTAATCAGCAAAAGCAAACATCTTCTAGAATTAGCGCTGATGTAGTAATCGAGTCTTTTCTAAATGGTGAAATAGGTTCTAATTATTATACATTTAAGCAATATACTAACTGGCTAATATCACTCGGCGGTCATGAAGGCTCAACAGTTGAGGTAATGCTTGATAACCCTACTAGTGAACAGTTAGAGATACTGGATTTTACATCGCTAGATCTAATGAAAAGCTGGCTTGATCACAATCAACCCAATAGAAGAAGTACATATAGGCCTGAACCTCCGTCACCATTTGGCTAATCGGGTAGCCGGAGGTCTCTAACCTCCAGCCCCCACACCACCCATCATGCGCTTTTTATTAACAGGAAGTCCAATGGGCGGTTCATCTCCCGTAATGAATATTGATCCAAATATCTTTCAATGACACTAAATCTTGTGACGCTAAGTAATCATTGCCTAATGCAATGTTAATTCCTTTTGTTTTTGAGCTTCTACAAGGGCCTTTACTGGTGATACCACAGGCTATGGCGAGTCGTTCGCTAACACCTAATTTCATTAAACTACGTACTTTTGTACGGGCTATTCCTTAATAGAGAGCGCCATTGTCGCCAGTTGCACATCCTTATCCTACAGCGGAACCAATGATTTAAATCTAACGTCAGCTATAAAAAATCAAAGTCAAAATAGACAGCCCAATGGGCTGACGGCAGCTTTTTACTTAAGGAGTGGCAAACAACTTAGCTGTATAGACCCTGCTTTCCTTTAAATAAACAGCGGAATATTACAGTTAACAAAGGCATGAATAAATTGACCTTACGGGGTCAAACGAAAGTGAATGCGCAATGGCAACTGTATTGCTTAGTTCATAATATAGAAAAGCTGCAAAACACGATGTACTAAAAAAGGGGAAACCCCTTTTAACCTTGATAAAGCCACTCATGCATCAGAAACACCTTCCAAAACGCCAATTAAAGTAACAGCAAATCCTCTTTTGATATTTTATGTAAAACCGAAGTAACCGATTGAATCAAAATAGGAACTCGGCTATGGTTAATGAATCAAGAAAAATAAATTTAAAACGAGTTAATCTACAGGCTCGTTAGGGCTAAAAATAGATAAGGATTGAAATATTGGATTTAATTGCGTTTATTTTAGTAGGCATTGTTACTGGACTAGGATCAGCCTTAATGCTTCTTCGATTTGATGGTGCATTTATCAAGTCAATTTCATTATCAGGCGGAGCCGCTGTGTTGATCGGGGAGTTCCTTGCATTCGCAGAATTGCTCGGTATTACAGATGAAAACAAAGCAACAATGCTCGTAAGTTTACTTTCCTCATGGATTATATCATTTCTCATAGTTCTGATCGTGTTGTTACAGTCCTTTAAAAAGCAAGAGACAAAATACAAAATACAAACTTGGGAAATATTGTTAGGTGATAAAAAGGCTATTGATAATTATTATAATAGCAAATATGAAGAAATTTCGAAAAAAATTGAGGGTGAATATAATTATCAATCATTGAAAAGTGAAAAAGAACAGATCGAGCTAGAAAAAAGCAACTTAAAGTCGGAAAAACAACACCTTGAAATCCTTAATGATAGTGTTGATGATATTCTTGATAAAAAGTACAAATTGGATATTCCAGACAATTTTAAGTTTCCGATAAAAAGTGATTTTTTTGAATTATTGCCTAGGTATATTCAGTCTATCTCAGAGTTTTCTCAACATATAAGCTCATTTACTGATGCTTACATAAAGGATGTTAAGAGATTAAATTATGATCAAAGTCAAAACACTATGCTCAAATCATATTTGACTGGATTAGGGTTTTATGTAGGACAGTATTTATTTGACTGGCGTGACGTGAGAGTTCACTTTCGTAGACTAAATTCAGATGATAATACATATGAAAAATATGTTGCTGCTTTCAAGTCAGGAGAAGAATACCAGGAAATGCTAACTCCAATCCCTGCTGATGATGGTTTAATTGCTCTCGCTATAAAAACTAAAAGAAGTGTTGTATATAGCGCAAATAGAAAGGAGGCATTTGAGACAGGAAGTGGACATATTTGGAAAGACTATATCACTATGGTTTTTGAGAAATTACAAACGGAAGGAATGCCAGTATTATCACTCGGCGTATCAGTTAAGCATCATGCTGATCACAGAGACATGCTTTACTTTTTAAGTTATATCCAAATTGAGCAAATAATACAGGAAAATTTACTCAAAATAGATGAAGAATTTAATGTCAGAAACGCAGCTCTAACGGAGGCCGCATAATGGCAGTTTATACATCAAAAGTTGAAGTTTTACTTAAGATAAATGAGCTAAGAGAAAAGGGTGAGGTAGTAGAGGCTATGCGGCTTCAACGAGTTTTTATTGACTCCATTAAGAATGATAGAACGTCAGGTAAGTTCTCTTCGAAGATTGAATTGGATAGGAAGTCTAAAAAAGTTATATCTGGTGTCGGTATAACCCTAACAAGTCGTTAAAGCCGACGCCACATTTTAGCCAACCATTACTCACAGTTTAAGGTGGTGTTGTGGCTGTAGAATTACTCTTTTTTAAGAAAAACAGCCTGTTTTATGGGTTCCAAATGCATTACCTAATGCTTTAAAAACGCTTAGAGTTAATTGCAGGAGCTCGTTTTTTAATTGAATTTGGCTGTTAGAGTTATTCTACAGCCTCGTTAGGCATGTACTCATTTAGCAATAGGAAGCATTAATCAATGAATATTTGGTTTCTTAGGATGGATAAAGATGGCTGGGATGAATTAGATCTCAATCAAAATTACAAATATATTCACAGTGCTCACGGAAGCTGTGGCGGTTTAGATGTAGCTCTACGATATAAGAAAAGATGCTTTCCAGAGTTAACTATGAACGGTAAAGAGTTAGCAAAATTTATTCGTTCAATTAAACAAAAACTAATTGCAAATGGTCTCTTTGATTTAGAACAATCCGGGAAGCGGCGTTGTGATATTGCTTTGCGATATTGGCTCTCAGAAATGCAGGTAGATGATTTAGTATTTGTAAGGAATAAACAAGGAAAGGTAATGCTTTGTAAAATCACTGGATATATATCAGAAGATTTTTTTGATAAGCGTGGTTGTTTTCAGCGACCAGTTGAAATTTTAAATGAGATCAAGGAATCTGTAGTTCCTTCGGAAATCTGGGGGAGAACCCAAGGTCGAAAAACTATTGAGAGAAATGCTAAAAAGCATATAACAACTTGGGTTACTAGTAATTACGAGTTATTAATTTGCTCTGAATAATTTACATGCCTAATCGGGTAGCCGGAGGTCTCTAACCTCCAGCCCCCACACCACCCATCATGCGCTTTTTATTAACAGGAAGTGCAATGGGCGGTTCATCTCCCGTAATGAATATTGATCCAAATATCTTTCAATGACACTAAACCTTGTGATGCTAAATAGTCATTACCTAGCGCAATGTTAATTCCTTTTGTTTTTGAGCTTCGTAAGCGTATAGCTAACGACACCTAGCCTTGCTTAATATTCCAAGGTAGCAGTGGCTCAAGGTTACTTGGCTGCTCTGCAATATGTTGCAAGCACGTTGAGATGTAGTCATGCACTACAAGATCATTTGCCTTTGCGGTTTCAACAAGGCT
>NZ_JABEPJ010000016.1:0-97083 GCF_013002825.1 Pseudoalteromonas sp. NEC-BIFX-2020_002 | reverse complement strand
TCAAGACGCTCTGCTTCAATACGTTCTTGCTCTACACGTTCGGCTTCTGCCTGCTGCTCTGCTGCAATACGCTCTTGTTCTACACGCTCAGCCTCTAGGCGCTCTGCTGTAATACGTTCTTGCTCTAAACGCTCAGCTTCTGCTTGTTGGTTATTAGCCTCTTCGGCTGCTTGTTCTACTTGCTGGTTTTTATCTGACTTACCAAAACCTAACCAAGACAGGAATTTATTTTTTTTTGCCATACTTGCTAATAACCACTTATAAAAATCTGATAAACTAACGGAAATAATTTGCGTACTGACGGTATTGTATTAATACCAAACTGCCAATAACCACAATATATTGTCTAAGATGCTCATAGTAACACTTTTAGCGCAGTTGAAAAATGACACGCTACTATATGATTACAATATTATCTGAGCTAAGTTCTAGATACCATTTTTTAGTGAGCTAAATGAGAAATAAATCATCACAAAAACAGATAAATAACAAAGTAAATGATGGTGTCATCAGAATCATCAGTGGGCAATTTCGTGGCCGCAAGCTACCAGTAAAAGATGTACAAGGGCTTCGTCCAACCACAGATCGCATAAAAGAAACTGTATTTAACTGGTTAATGCAAGATATTCACGGTGCAAATGTGCTTGATTGTTTTGCCGGTTCTGGTGGGTTAGGGTTCGAAGCATTGTCGCGTTTTGCCAACTCAGCTGTATTTTTAGAGAGGGATAAACTTGCTTCAGCACAATTAAAAGCCAATACTGAGACATTAAAGCTCACAAATGCGCAGATAAATTGTACTGATAGTTTAGTGTATTTGAGCCAAAATACGTTACAACAGCAGTTCGATTTAGTCTTTGTTGACCCGCCGTTTCGTCAGAATCTGGCAAAAAAATGCTGTGATTTACTGAGTGAAAATGAGTGGCTAAGTAAAAATGCACTCATTTATGTTGAAGTCGAAAACGAACTTAGCCCTTTACAAACACCAAGCAATTGGCTGTTATTAAAAGAGAAAGTTGCTGGGCAAGTATTATGTAGGCTCTATCAATTACAGTAAAATTAATAACATAGAAATATTTTCAGTTTCCTGTCGGGACAGTCAATATTTATCCTTTACATGTGGTGTGGCTTCGGATTACAATACCGCACCATTTTTGAACCACTTGATCATTGTCTGATCAACTTGAGCAACGCTCATTATTTAGGTAGGTGAATTTTTAATGCCAGTAATTAAAGTAAGAGAGAACGAACCGTTTGACGTAGCACTTCGTCGCTTCAAGCGTTCATGTGAAAAAGCAGGTATCCTTTCAGAAGTTCGTCGTCGCGAGCACTATGAAAAGCCAACAGCTGAGCGTAAGCGTAAAAAAGCTGCTGCAGTTAAGCGTCACATGAAGAAGCTTTCTCGCGATAACGCACGTCGCGTTAAATTATATTGATCCGTATTGGTCTTGTATAAATGAGCCTTTTAATAAAGCTAAAAGATGCACAAAAAGATGCGATGCGAGCGAAAGACAAACAACGTCTTAACCCAATTCGTATGGTACTTGCTGCTATCAAACAGCGTGAAATTGACGAGCAAATAACACTTGATGATGACGGTATTACCGCAGTCTTAGTGAAGCTTGTTAAACAGCGCCGTGATTCTTATACCCAGTACACTGATGCTGGTCGAGAAGATTTAGCCGAAATTGAAGCCAATGAGATTACGGCACTTGAAGAATTCTTACCTCAACAATTGAGTGAAGATGAAATCATTGCCCTCATTGATGCGGCTATTGCTGATACTAACGCAGCAGGTATGCAAGATATGGGTAAAGTAATGGGTATAATCAAAAGCAAAGCTGAAGGTCGCGCCGATTTAGGTAAGATTTCTGGTTTAATTAAGCAACGATTAACTGCCTAATACACCCACATACAGACGTATGATTTAAGCAAACCGAGCCATGTGCTCGGTTTCTTCGTTTTTAGCTTTTATAAAAATAGCGTTTGTGTTCAAATCTAAATTTGTCGAACGAAAGTTAATTCGTTCACCTTTTTCTATTTATTTCAGGACTACACTTTACTAATGGCCGGAAAGATCCCACGAAATTTTATTGACGATTTACTCGCTAGAACCGATATCGTTGAGCTAATTGACTCTAAAGTAGGTCTTAAAAAAGCCGGTAAAGATTACCAAGCCTGTTGCCCTTTCCATAATGAAAAGTCACCTTCATTTACAGTGTCGCAGGATAAACAGTTTTATCATTGCTTTGGCTGTGGCGCAAATGGCAACGCTATTTCATTTGTAATGGAATACGACAAACTTGAATTTGTTGATGCTATTGAAGAGCTCGCTAGCCTGATGAATCTTGATGTTCCTCGCGAACAAGGCACAAGCAGTGGTCCTGAACGTACGGCGGAACAAAAACGCTCAGACTATGATTTAATGCTTCATGCCGCACGTTTTTATCAACATCAATTAAAACACCATAGTAACTCAGCAACAGTCATTGATTACGTAAAAGGCCGAGGCTTAACTGGCGAAACAGTTAAAAAGTTTATGATTGGCTATGCCCCCAGTGAATGGGAAGGCTTGTGCCAACAACTTGGTCGTAATAAAGAACAAAAAGAGCAACTCGTTGAGCTAAAGCTGGCCTCTGAGAAAACACCAGGTCGTCAATTTGATTTTTTCCGTGACCGCTTAATGTTTCCTATCCGCGATAAACGTGGTCGGGTTATCGCGTTTGGTGGACGTGTCATGCAAGCAGATCAAGGGCCAAAATATTTAAATTCACCAGAGACTCGTATTTTCCATAAAGGCTTTGAACTATATGGTTTATATGAGGCAAAACAAGCCCATAAAAAACTCGACCATGTACTCATTGTTGAAGGTTATATGGATGTAGTGGCATTGAGTGAGCAAGGTATTGAGTATGCAGTCGCAGCCCTAGGTACTGCGACTACAGCTGAGCACATGCATACTTTATTTAGAACTACAGACAAAGTAATTTGTTGTTACGATGGTGACCGTGCAGGGCGTGACGCGGCGTGGCGTGCGTTAGAAAATGCCCTCCCCTACCTAAGTGATGGTAAAGCATTACAGTTTGTATTTTTACCCGATGGCGAAGATCCTGATTCCTTAGTCCAACAAGAGGGCAAAGAAGCCTTTGAAGTTCGCTTAGCTCAAGCTGATGATTTTACTAAAGTACTGTTTAATAAGCTAAGCCTAGAAATTGACTTAACCACTGACGCTGGTAAAGCAAAACTACTCAGTGCAGTGCTGCCATTGGTCGAAAAAATACCCAGTGAGTTTTATCAAGAGAACCTATTAGAGCACTTAGGCCGATTAATTGGCCGCACCAAAGAGCAATTAAATAACCGTTTAAAAACACCAAAGCAACAGCATTCAATTGAACGTAAGTTTAAAATTACGCCTATGCGCCGCGCTATTGGCTTATTAGTCCAGCACCCGCAACTTGCATCAACAGTGCCTTATTTACCTGATTTGGCACAGATGAATATTGCCGGAATTGCGCTACTAATTCGTTTGCAGCATGACGCATTACAAAAGGCCCCCCTTACTACGGCACAATTGCTTGAATCATTTCGTGAAGCTCCAGAGTATGAAGCATTAATCAAGCTCGCAACGTGGCAACATGAGATAAATGAAGATCGTTTAGAAGATGAATTTAAAAATACTTTCAAATTTATTGAAGATCAGTGTTTAAATTATCGTCTCGAAACCCTATTAATAAAGGACAAGACTCAAGGCTTAAATAGCGATGAGCGGCTTGAATGTCACTTATTGACTCAAGCATTAAAAGGGACTAACAACTAGTCAAAAACGATTTTTGCTGTTATACTGTGCTATTCACTGCGTCAAATTATACTTAGCTTGGCTTATTAAATAAGCAAGCTGGCGCCTGTTGTATCAACTTATCAGAGTGGAAGAAAAAATCTCTATGGATCCAACTCCTCAGTCACAATTAAAACTTCTGATTCAAAAAGGTAAAGAGCAAGGTTATTTAACTTTTGCAGAAGTTAATGATCACCTTCCACAAGATATTATCGATTCAGATCAAGTAGAAGATATCATTAGTATGATCAATGATATGGGTATTAAGGTTAGTGAAAACGCACCTGATGCCGATGAATTGATGATGCAAGAAACGACAACAGATGAAGACGCTGCTGAAGCGGCTGCTGCTGCGCTTGCCACTGTAGATAAAGAGATCGGCCGTACAACGGATCCGGTACGTATGTACATGCGTGAAATGGGAACAGTTGAACTGTTAACCCGTGAAGGCGAAATCGTTATTGCCAAGCGTATTGAAGAAGGGATCAACCAGGTTCAAATCTCGGTTGCAGAATACCCTGAAGCAATTACTTATCTTCTTGAACAGTGGGACAAGTTTGAAGCCGAAGAAATGCGCCTAAGCGACATTATCTCTGGTTTCTTTGACCCAAATGAAGATGAAGCGCCTATATCTGCGACTCATATCGGTTCTGAATTAAGCGAAAAAGAGCTTGATGATGAAGACGATGATGATAAAGACGATGATGAAGACGAAGAAGAAGTCGATACCGGCCCAGATCCTGAAGAGGCCCGCGTTCACTTTGAAAATCTTCGCGATCTTTACAATAAAGCACGTGAAACCTTCGATAAGAAAGGCCGTTCACATCCTGATTCTCAGGCTGCTATTTTTGAAATCGGCGAATTATTCCGAACGTTCAAATTAATACCTAAACAGTTTGATCGCATGGTAAATAACATGCGTGAAATGATGGATCGCGTTCGTATTCAAGAACGTATCGTCATGAAGCAAGCTGTACAAATTGCCAAATTACCAAAGAAAACATTCGTTAAGCATTTTGCTAATAACGAAACAGATGCATCGTGGATTGATTTAGAAATCGCTGCCAACGAAAAGCACTCTGCAAAACTTGAAGAAGTGAAGCCTGAGATAATTCGCTGTATCAATAAACTACGTGTGATCGAAGAAAGCACGGGTTTAAATATCGAGCGAATTAAAGACATCAACCGTCGTATGAGTATTGGTGAAGCGAAAGCCCGCCGTGCGAAAAAAGAAATGGTTGAAGCGAATTTACGTCTTGTAATCTCAATTGCAAAAAAATACACCAACCGTGGTTTACAATTCTTGGACTTGATTCAAGAAGGTAACATTGGTTTGATGAAGGCTGTTGATAAGTTTGAATATCGCCGTGGTTATAAGTTCTCAACTTATGCTACGTGGTGGATCCGTCAAGCAATCACCCGCTCTATTGCTGACCAAGCACGTACAATCCGTATTCCTGTGCATATGATCGAAACGATTAATAAACTTAATCGTATTTCACGTCAAATGTTACAAGAAATGGGTCGTGAGCCAAATCCAGAAGAATTAGCTGAACGCATGATGATGCCTGAGGATAAAATCCGTAAGGTACTTAAAATTGCAAAAGAGCCAATTTCAATGGAAACGCCAATTGGTGATGATGAAGATTCGCACTTAGGTGACTTTATCGAAGATACTACTATTGATTCGCCTATCGACTCAGCGACAATGGAAAGCCTTCGTGGTGCAACGAACGATGTACTAGCCGGCCTTACCGCCCGCGAAGCAAAAGTATTACGTATGCGTTTTGGTATTGATATGAACACCGACCATACTCTAGAAGAAGTAGGCAAGCAATTTGACGTTACCCGTGAGCGTATTCGTCAAATCGAAGCGAAGGCACTGCGTAAATTACGCCATCCTTCTCGCTCTGACTTACTGAAAAGCTTCTTAGATGCTAAATAATTAGTAGCTAAAAATACAGATTAAAATTTAAAAGGCCGCTGTAGCGGCCTTTTTTCTATTTACAGGAAAGAATCATGGCTTGGATCCAAATCCGTATCAATGCCAATGCTGCAACAGCTGATGCAGTAAGTGACTTATTAATGGAAGCAGGCAGTGCGTCTGTTACCTTTATTGATGCTAAAGACACCCCTATTTACGAACCAAAAATCGGCACTGTTGTATTCTGGGCCGATACCACTGTAATTGGTTTATTCGAAGCGACTCACGATATGAATGCGGTGATTGCATTATTAAAACGCCATGACGAAATAAACGACTCGTTAGTTTATAAAATTGAGCAGCTTGAAGACAAAGACTGGGAACGTGAATGGATGGATAACTTCCACCCAATCCAATTTGGTGAAAAGCTATGGATCTGCCCAAGCTGGCGTGATATTCCTGATCCAGACGCTGTAAACGTTCTATTAGACCCAGGTCTTGCATTTGGTACTGGAACCCATGCTACAACCGCTTTATGCTTAAAATGGCTTGAAAGCCAAGACTTAACAGGTAAAACCGTCGTCGACTTTGGTTGTGGCTCAGGCATTTTAGGTATTGCAGCGATAAAGCTGGGTGCAGAGCGCATGATTGGTATTGATATCGACCCACAAGCGCTCGAAGCAAGCCTTGATAATGCACAGCGCAATGGCGTTGCTGACAAACTCGAAGTTTACCTACCAGAAAATCAGCCTGAATTTACAGCAGATATAGTAGTAGCAAATATTTTAGCCGCACCACTGCGTGAACTACACAGTGTGATTTTAGGCTTGTTAAAACCAGGTGGTAAAATTGCGATGTCAGGTATCTTAGAAGAACAGGCACAGTCAGTTGCTGATGTTTATGCACCTTTTTTAGCGCTTGATGAAATAGCCGTTGAAGGTGAGTGGACTCGTGTAAGTGGTATTAAAAAAGCTTAATTTGAAGCAATCACTCCATTTAGAGCATTAACCCAAAACCACCATCTAAAGCCTGTAATTAACAGGCTTTACCTATTATTTACACAACCCTGAACAGAATGATTTTCTTGCAGTAAATTAGTTTTGTATGAAATTCAGACAAATAAAGCCATTCGTCAAACTGTTATCAAATGTCAATACACAAAAGTCAAAAAAAAGTCACTTTTGTTCAATTTATAGCCTTTGATTTTTGCTAAAAAAACCGTAAACTTAGCGCCCCTTGAAAAGAGGCCTATTGAATACAGTGCGTATCGGATCATATCAGTTAGAGAACAATGTAATTGTAGCGCCAATGGCGGGAATTACAGACAGACCATTTAGACAACTTTGTCGCCGCTTAGGTGCGGGACTAGCTGTGTCTGAAATGCTATCGTCAAATCCTTTGGTATGGAAAACCGAAAAATCGATGAACCGTATGGATCATAGCGGTGAATCGGGAATACGTGCAGTGCAAATCGCAGGAGCTGATCCTGAGCTAATGGCTCAGGCTGCACAATTCAATGTAAGTAATGGTGCACAGATCATAGATATTAATATGGGGTGCCCAGCTAAGAAAGTGAACAAGAAACTCGCAGGCTCAGCGCTATTACAGTTTCCTGATTTAGTGGAAGAGATTATTGATGCGGTGGTTAGCGCTGTTGATGTACCTGTAACACTGAAAATCCGTACAGGATGGGATCAGAGCAACCGTAACGGTGTAGAGATTGCGAGAATAGCTGAACGTTATGGCATAGCTTCATTGGCCGTACATGGGCGTACACGCGCATGTATGTACAAAGGTGAAGCTGAATACGCTACTATTAGGGATATAAAACGTTCAGTGTCGATACCTGTGGTTGCTAATGGTGATATTACATCACCTGAAAAGGCAAAGCAGGTTTTAGACTATACGGGTGCAGATGCCATTATGATTGGTCGAGCCGCCCAAGGTCGCCCTTGGATATTTAGGGAGATAGACCACTATTTGCGAACTGGTAAACACTTACCAGTACCTCCAATTGAGGAAGTACGCGGTATTTTGATGGAACACTTAGTGAACCTTCATGCGTTTTACGGGGAACCAATGGGAGCGCGTATCGCTCGAAAACATGTATCTTGGTATTTGCAAACCCATGACAGTGATGGTCAGTTTAGGCGAGTATTTAATGTCCTCGAGAATCCACAGGCACAAATCGAGGCTTTAGAGCAATACTTTATAACACTAGCAGCTAACTAAGAAAGAAAGAGATATAAACAATGTTCGAACAAAACGTGACTTCTCCATTTATCACTAACCCTCATGTTCAGTCACACGAGAAACCGCAGCCATTGCGTGATGCAGTGAAAAAAGCTGTTCATCATTATTTAAAACAGCTTAACGGTCAAGATGTGCAAGACGTTTACGACCTTGTTCTTTCAGAGCTAGAAGCGCCATTACTTGAAGAAGTAATGACTTACACACGTGGTAACCAAACACGTGCGGCAATCTTATTAGGTATCAACCGCGGTACTTTACGTAAGAAACTAAAGAAATACGGCATGAACTAATACATATGCTGTGATATATCACAGCATATGTTCAAAAAAGCACCTTAGGGTGCTTTTTTTATATCTTTAAAAATCCTCAAAAAAGCACCTAATTGCATAATCCTCATTCTTTAAACATCGTTTTTTAAGCGGTATTCAGTTAAAATAGTGCCTTTCTAAGCTAGCTCAAACACTGAGGTAATCAAACTACAATGGATACACATCGTCCAATTCGTCGCGCACTACTAAGTGTGTCAGATAAAACCGGTATTGTTGAATTTGCTCGCGCTCTTGAATCACAAGGCGTAGACATCTTATCAACTGGCGGTACTTGTAAATTACTTGCTGATAATGGCATTAAAGTCACTGAAGTATCTGACCACACAGGTCACCCTGAGATCATGGATGGTCGCGTTAAAACTCTTCATCCAAAAATTCATGGCGGCATCTTAGCGCGTCGTGGTCAAGATGAAAGCGTAATGACTGAGAACAATATCTCAGCTATCGATATCGTTGTAGTTAACTTATACCCCTTTGCGAATACTGTCGCTCAAGAAAACTGCAGCCTTGAAGATGCCATTGAGAACATTGATATCGGTGGACCAACAATGGTTCGTGCCGCGGCTAAAAACCATAAAGACGTGACTATCGTAGTAAACGCGAAAGATTACGACCGTGTGATCAATGAAATGCAAAGCAATAATGGTTCAACAACGTATAAAACACGCTTTGATCTTGCCATTGCCGCTTACGAGCACACTGCACAGTACGATGGTATGATCGCTAACTACTTTGGTAAAATGGTTCCTGATTATACTGAGGAAGCAGCAGAGGAAACTAAATTCCCACGCACTATCAATATGCAGTTCACTAAAAAACAAGATATGCGCTACGGTGAAAACTCACACCAAGACGCCGCTTTTTATGTTGAAAACGATGTGCAAGAAGCATCAGTAGCAACGGCGATTCAATTACAAGGTAAAGCGCTTTCGTTCAACAACATCGCCGATACAGACTCTGCGCTTGAATGTGTGAAAGAATTTGATGTACCAGCCTGTGTTATCGTAAAACATGCAAACCCGTGTGGCGTATCAATCGGTGAAAACATCCTTGAAGCTTACGATCGTGCGTTTAAAACAGATCCTACTTCAGCATTTGGTGGCATTATTGCCTTTAACCAAGAGCTTGATGCAGACACCGCAGAAGCGATTGTTTCACGTCAGTTTGTTGAAGTAATTATTGCACCTAAAGTGTCTGAAGCCGCAGCGCAAATTATTTCAGCTAAACAAAATGTACGCTTACTTGAGTGCGGTCAATGGTCGGGTAAAGCAACCGGTCACGATATTAAACGTGTTAACGGCGGCGTACTAATTCAAGACCGTGATTTAGGTATGGTTACGCAAGGCGACTTAAAAGTTGTGTCAAAGCGCCAGCCTACTGAGCAAGAGCTCAAAGACTTATTATTTTGCTGGAAAGTGGCTAAGTTTGTTAAATCAAACGCGATTGTTTATGCCCGCGACGGCATGACTATTGGTGTAGGTGCAGGTCAAATGAGCCGCGTTTACTCAGCTAAAATTGCCGGCATTAAAGCCGCTGATGAAAACCTTGAAGTAAAAGGTTCTGTTATGGCATCAGATGCATTCTTCCCATTTCGTGATGGTATTGATGCTGCAGCAGAGGCTGGTATTACAGCTGTTATCCAACCAGGTGGTTCAATGCGCGATGAAGAAGTTATCGCTGCAGCTGACGAAGCTGGTATGGCAATGGTGTTTACTGGCATGCGTCACTTCCGCCATTAATCACACAAAGAGCTAACTGCATAAGTTAGCTCTTTTTGTTTGCACCAAATTCACGTATTCTGCCTATTCTATAACCTCTATAAAATTATAATATGAAGGAACAGACGATGAAACTTGCACTAAAAACGCTACTTGTTGCCACCCTTACGATCAGCTCAACAATGGCCTTGGCTCATAACCATGCCAGTGAATCAGCATTAAGTCATGCTGTTAAATCAAGTGAGCGCAGCTCTGAGCGTGATCAATATCGCCATCCTGTAGAAACACTGGAGTTTTTTGGTTTCAAACCAACAATGACAGTCGTTGAGATTGCACCTGGCGGCGGCTGGTACAGTGAAATTTTAGCGCCAGCACTGAAAGAGCAAGGTACCTATTACGCTGCACATTTCCCTGCTGATTCATCGGTTGGTTACTACCAACGTTCACTCGCGGGCTTTAAAAAGAAAGTAGCCGAAGATGAGCGATTCAGTAAAGTAAAAATCACTGAGTTTGCCCCTACTACTCACTTAGACATTGCCCCAGCAGATAGTGCCGATATGGTATTAACTTTTCGTAATGTTCATAACTGGTATATGGGTAAAGATAAAGACGGCGCAGTAAGTGCATTTCAATCTTTCTATAAAGCTCTAAAACCAGGTGGTACATTAGGCGTAGTTGAACACCGCTTACCTGAAGATCGCGCTGATGAAATGCAAAAATCATCAGGTTATATGAAGCAAAGTTATGTTATTGAAATCGCTAAAAAAGCCGGTTTTGAACTGGTAGCAGACAGTGATATTAATGCAAACCCTCTTGATACAGCTGATCACCCTAAAGGTGTATGGACACTACCACCAAGCTTACGTCTAGGCGAGCAAGATGCCGCCAAGTATAAAGCCATTGGTGAAAGTGACCGCATGACGCTGAAATTTAAAAAACCGCTTTAAATAGGATATTCGCCATGAATGTATTAGTCATTGGCAGCGGCGGCCGCGAACACGCACTTGCGTTTAAGGCTGCTCAAAACACCAAAGTAAACACTGTATTTGTTGCCCCTGGTAACGCTGGTACTGCTCTTGAGCCAAAGCTTGAGAATGTAGCTATTAAAGTAGAAGATTTAGATGGCCTACTCGCCTTTGCACAACAAAATAACGTTGAGCTTACGATTGTTGGCCCTGAAATTCCTCTAGTACTGGGTGTTGTTGATAAATTTAGAGAGCACGGCTTAGCTATTTTTGGCCCAACGGCAGGCGCTGCACAGCTTGAAGGCTCTAAATCATTCACAAAAGACTTTTTAGCACGTCACAAGATCCCAACGGGTGATTATCAAACCTTCGAACAAATAGACCCTGCTCTTGCATACTTAAGAGAAAAAGGCGCGCCAATTGTAATTAAAGCTGACGGCCTTGCTGCAGGTAAGGGCGTAATTGTTGCCATGACTGAAGTTGAAGCTGAAGATGCAATCCGCGACATGCTTGCGGGGAATGCTTTTGGCGAGGCTGGCAGTCGCGTAGTGATTGAAGAGTTCTTAGACGGCGAAGAAGCGTCATTTATTGTTATGGTTGATGGCAAAAACGTATTACCGTTTGCTACCAGCCAAGATCATAAACGTGCTTACAATGGCGATGCTGGTCCTAATACCGGCGGTATGGGTGCATATTCACCTGCACCTGTCGTTACTGACGAAATCCACCAGCGCATTATGAACGAAGTGATCACTCCAACGGTAGAAGGAATGGCAAGCGAAGGCCATCCGTACACTGGCTTTTTATATGCAGGATTGATGATCGACAGCTCTGGTACGCCTAAAGTTATCGAGTATAACTGTCGCTTTGGTGACCCTGAAACACAACCAATGATGTTACGTTTACAATCAGATCTCGTTGAGTTGATTGAAGCTGCGAACCGTGTTGAGCTTGATAAGACCACCATTGAGTTTGACCCTCGCGCTGCTGTAGGTGTTGTTCTTACTGCCAAAGGTTACCCTGATAACTACCCGAAAGGTGATGTAATCAATGGTCTTAAAGTTAGCTACCCTGCTGATGAAAAAGTATTTCATGCTGGGACTAAACAAGACGGTGACAACGTAGTGACTGCCGGTGGCCGTGTGCTGTGTGCAACGGCACTTGGAAATACAGTTACACAAGCACAACAACGTGCATATCAACTGATTGATGAAATCAGCTGGGAAGGCATGGAATATCGTACTGACATTGCTTATCGTGCAATTGCCCGCGAAACTCAAAGCTAGGGAGATCTAAAATAGGTCTAACCAGTTTGTTTAAAAAAAAAGCGCGGTTTACTGCGCTTTTTTTAATGCTACACTAAAAATACAAAAACCTTCTAAGAACCGAACAATTGAAACATCATTCTCTTAGCTATCACTTTATTGCCATTTTTATATTGTTCGTGCTACTTTTTGTTATAGGTAATTACGCATCCCATCTAGCAACTCCCACTAAATACACAATAGATAAAACCACTGCCATTTATTTAAAATATGCTTACTTCATTGATCCCACTAAAAAACATTCTTTAGAGCAAGTAATAACTCAGCCTGATGCGATGATTTATAAACCTTTTAATGAGATCGATTGGAACTTCGAAAGCCGTAATTACTGGTTAATTATCGAGTTAGATAATCGTAGTACCAGCAAAGAGAAAATTGTTGCTCACTTTGATAACCCCATGGTTGATCAGCTAAACGTTTACCATTTAGATAAACACAATAATATTATTCACCAAACTACATTAGGTGATACCGAGCTTGGACTGAGTTTACTTCAATACAGCGTACCCCATATTCGCCTATCACTACCGGCGCAAAGCAAGCAAAAGCTAGTTTTAAAAATTGATACGACGGGAATAAGTAAAACCCCCGTAAATTTATATGGTGAAGCAGAGTTTCAGGAGTTAACTCGCTCACAAACTGCGATATGGGGAATTTTTGTTGGTGTTTTGATTATGGCGGCACTGTACAACCTTGTTTTATTTTTTGGTATTCGTGATCGCGTTTACCTTGTCTATATTGGTTACATTATTAGCGCAATAATCTTAATGGGTGCCGTACTAGGTTTTGGCTTTTATTTATGGCCACTTTCTTGGCAGTTGTTTTTTCACAAATATATTGTTGTTAGCAACTACGCCATTGCTTTTTTCACACTTTCATTTTGTACCATGTTTTTACGCTACCACAAAGAGCAATGCTGGCGTTATAAGCTAAGTTTACTCCTGCTGGGCTTGATGGCTATTTTAGCTGTAAGCTGCTTTTTTATTATTGAAAGCATTGCAGCCCCTGTGTTCTTTGGTATTTTAGTCTTACTGTATATCGTATGTATTATTTTGATTTATAAAAAGCTACGCAGTGGTTTTCGTTGGGCTAAATTTTATGTTATTTCTTGGATCCCACTAATTATTGGTGCAGCAATCCAACCATTAGAGTTAACAGGTGTATTGCCCTATAGCTTTGCAACGCGCCATGCTTTTTTAGCGGCTATTTTATGTGAAGTAATACTCATGGCAATGGCGTTAGCAGATCGTGTCCGCTATCAACGTGAGCGAGCGCTGTATCATGCAACCCATACTCAACAAACAAAACTACTTAATAGTGCAATGTTAAAGCAAGCTTATATGAACCTTGAGCAAGAACAACGACCAAACACGATCTGTTTAATTAAACTGCGCTATTTTAATTCTCTTAATACTATTTTAAGCCCATCTCAAGCGAACGGGCTAATTATCCACGTTGCAAAAGCACTCGAGCTTCAGTTAAGTAATGAGCGTCAGTTTATTAACCTAGATTTTAATTTAGATAGCAGCTCTAAAATTGTCGATCTTGGCACGGGTATATTTGCGTGTATCTCAACAAAAACACAAAGTGGAGAAAGCCTCTCTCTTTGTTTAAATAAAACCGTAAAAAGCTTACCAAAGCAATATGAGGTTCAAGGATTAAATTTACAACTTAAATACGCTGTAGGGATCAGTTTTTCAAAAACGAACGGCAATTTTGAAGCTAGTTTACAACGCGGCTACCTGACTTTAAAACAAGCTAGAAATAGCACCAGCAATATCAGCAACTCACAACAAAATACACACATCACGATGGATATAGGGCTTGCTGCAAAACTACAACAAGCAATTAAAAGCAATCAATTAGCAATGTACCATCAACCACAAATAAACGTGCGTACCAATCAAGTTATTGGTAGTGAAGTACTGCTGCGCTGGCCAACGCCTGAGCATCAACATATTAATATAGAAGAACTCATTTTATTAGCTGAACGAACCGGACTTATTAATGAGCTTACTTTATGGGTGATAGAACAAGCGTGTCAGGATATTGTAGAACTAAATAAGCATGGCTTTAATGAGCACACTGTTAGTGTAAACTTAAGCGCTAAAAACTTAAGTATTAATAAACTCGCCGAAAAAATTGAAAACGCTTTATTAACGTATAACATACCTGCTAAACAGCTTAAATTTGAGTTAACCGAAACGGCACTCGTTGAGAATCAACAACAAATGAAAAGTTTTATGGAGCAGCTAAAAAAGCTCGGTGTTCACGTCATCCTTGATGATTTTGGTACTGGATACTCTTCACTAAATTATTTAGTTAATTACACCTTTTCAAACTTAAAAATTGATAAATCATTTGTATTGGATCTCACAACGAATCAATCCCATCAAGTGATTGTCAAAACCGCAATTGATATGGCGCACAATCTAGGGCTAAGTGTTACGGTAGAAGGCGTTGAAGATAAAGGAACCCATCAATTACTAATTGAAATGGGTGCTAATAATACCCAAGGTTACTATTATTCCAAAGCCATACCCATCACAGATTATTTGCAGTGGCTTAGGGCATGTTGACCTTTCGTGATTAATTTTGCAGCAGTATGTTTGGTATTTAGGCAAGGCAGCGCCTATGCAGTGTGGTTGTTCCCCATAAATAGGCGATAACGCAGTATAAATGCCAAACATGCGCTGCCCAAAGGGTTCTTCCTAGGGGCGATTAACTCTTTGTTACTCGGTTTTTACTTATTCTCACATGGATGTGAGCCAGTAGAATAACGCAGGAGCAGTTATCGAGCCCACTCTATTCCAAACCTCGCGCCGCGATTAAATCGCCCCTGAATTGAACAAATTTCAATCCACAAAGATCAACACGCCCTTGTCATTCACATTAAATAATCAGTCAGTGCAATTACATGTTAAAATCCCCTTTTTCACATCTTTAGGGGCGTAAAGATGCAAGGCACAATTAAAAAATTAAAATCATCGCTAACTCAGCCGATCCAATATCATCTGCCAATTGGTGATGAGTTAGTTGATCTCAATGCTTATATTGGCAAACAATTAACACTGACTTTTAACGGTTCAATTTTATGTTCGAGTTGTGGTAAAAAAACCAAAAAAAGTTACTCTCAAGGACACTGTTTCGTGTGTATGCGCAAGCTTGCTAGCTGCGATATGTGCATTATGAAACCTGAAACCTGTCATTTTGATCAAGGCACCTGTCGTGAGCCACAGTGGGGTGAAGAAAATTGCATGATCCCCCACTATGTTTACCTCGCGAATACATCGGGTTTAAAAGTCGGCATAACCCGCCACACGCAAATTCCAACCCGCTGGATTGATCAAGGGGCAACCCAAGCACTGCCTATTTTTAAAGTGCAAACACGCTTACAATCTGGTTTAGTCGAAGTCGCGTTAGCACAGTTTATTGCTGATAAAACAAATTGGCGCAACATGCTCAAAGGGCAAAATGATGTACTCGACTTAAAAGCAGCCGCCGCTGAGCTTATTCCGCAAATTGCAGATAAACTCAATGAACTGGCTGAGCTATTTGGCGCAACAGCCATTGAGCAACTCAATGAGGACGTTGTTGATTTACAGTTCCCTGTTACAGAGTACCCAACCAAGATTAGCTCCTTTAATTTCGATAAAGAGCCCGTTGTCAGTGGTATTTTAAATGGCATCAAAGGGCAGTATTTAATCTTTGATACAGGCGTAATAAACATCCGTAAGTTCACCTCTTACGATGTTACGCTGGGGTAAGCTGGGCATAAAACTCAAACCATTGCCGCTGTGCTAAAGGGCGGCAATAATAATAACCTTGTATTACATCACAACCTAAACTTTGCAAATAATTATACTGCGTTTGCTTTTCTACTCCTTCCGCTACAACGCATAGATTTAAGCTCGTAGCCATCGCTATAATAGCAGCCACGACTTCACTGTTGCCATACTCATCAGGTATTTTGGCAATAAAGCTGGCATCTATTTTTAAGGTATCTATTGGAAGTTTAGTTAAGTAACTCAGTGCCGAATACCCTGTACCAAAATCATCAAGCGCAATGTGCACGTCCATTTTTTTTAGCTGCTGCAATTGTTTTTTCGCCTGACTAAAGGAACTTATAAAACTACTTTCAGTTAACTCTATTTCAAGACAGTCCCCAGACAAATTATAACGCTTTAGCATCTGCTCAACACTTTTTGATAACTTGCCTTGGCTCAAATGACACGCAGAAACGTTGACTGCAAGCCGCCCTGCTTTTATACCTTTTTGCTGCCACAATGCCAGTTGCATGCCGGCATTATTTAGCACCCACAAATCAAGTTTTACAATTAAGCCTAACTCTTCCGCTAATGGGATAAATTGTGCGGGAGAAATCATCCCTAATGTAGGATCATACCAACGAAGTAATGCTTCAACGCCTTTTATTGTTTGTGTTTTTAAACATTGCTTAGGTTGAAAGTATAACTCAAATTCGTCATTCTCTAGCGCATGCTGAAAACGACTCATCATGGCTAAACGCTCTAAAGAACGCGCATTCATTGATGACTTAAACAGCTGAAAAGAGTTACGCCCTATTTCTTTAGAGCGATACATTGCGATGTCTGCATGTTTTAAAAGGGTCTCACTATCGAGTCCATCCTCCGGATAAATTGCTGCGCCAATTGAAGCGGTTGCGCCCACCTCCAATCCTTCCAGCTGAAAAGGGATATTCAAATGGTTAAGTATCTGATCAGCCAAACTAATCACCGATGCGATATTATCAACCTCGCATAACACCACAAATTCATCGCCTCCTAATCGTGCTAGCGTATCCCCTTCACATAGCAATGCTTGTAAACGTTTAGCTACCATTTTTAATAATTCATCACCGGCGCTGTGCCCTAAGCTGTCGTTAATTTCTTTAAAACGATCCAAATCAATAAACATTACGGCAAGCATGTCGTTATTTCTATGTGCAGCTGCCAATGCCATGCTTAACCTATCATTAAATAAGCGTCTATTGGGTAAACCCGTTAGCTCATCAAAGTAAGCGAGTTGAACTATCTTCTCCTCTGCATTTTTTCGCTCTGTAATATCACTAAAAATTGCTGCATACACAACCTCACTGCAATTTGGCTCTCTTATTTGAATAATGCTGAGCCATTCAGTATATAAATCACCGTTTTTTTTACGGTTACATATCTCCCCTTGCCAAACACCTTTATCCGCAATAGATTGCCACATTTTTATATAAAAACTTTTACCGTGCTTACCTGAACTGAGGATTTTTGGCTGTTTACCTATTACCTCATATTCTTGGTAACCTGTTAACGTCGTAAAGGCCGGATTAACTTGAATGATTACGCCATCTTGTTGAGTGATCATTATGCCATCAAGCGAAGCGTCGATTATTTTATTAGCAAGGTATAGGTTACGCTGTGAATGCTGTAGAGCGATGTCTCGTTGTGCGAGTACTTTTTCAAGTTCGCTACAATATGCACTTTCGATTTCATTAATTAAGTGCTCAAGCGATAAAACCCCTTTAATTTCTTGAGTGTCAGTCACCACTAAATGACGCACATTGTTATCTGACATTAATCTATAAGCATCAAACAAACTATTTTTTGGGCTAATTTGATAAAGTGGCCAACTCGCAAAATCCCAACAAAAATGCTTACTTTCATGCTCAATAATTAAATGCAGTAAATCACGCTGGGTAATAATGCCATGTTCGTTTTGCTGCTTATTGAATACCAAAATAACTTTTTCGTTGCGCTCATACATTAGCTTTATAGCTTCACTCACACCCATATTTGCAGGCACTATTGATATATTTTTACTGTATTGCTCATTCACAGGGCGAAATTGTAAATAGTGATCCAAACCTTGATTGCGGACAATATCCGTGATGCTAATCACGCCACATGGTAGAGCGCTTTCATCTGTCACTAAAAGGTGTCGTACACTGTATTGATGAAAAATTAAAGCGGCATCGCTAAGCAATCGCTGGCTCGAAATACTAATAACGGGGCTCGACATTACTGATGCTATTTCCACGCTTTTTATTTGTGGATTATTAAAATCAAGCTTCATACAATCAGCTTCTGTCCATATTCCACAAATAGAGCGATGCTCTTGAACAAAAATAGCACTGACATTATGTGCTCGCATTAACCTCACAGCTTCGATAAGATGCGTGTGCTTAAGACACGAAATAACCTTATTTGTAAACACATCACATACTTTTTGGTAACGGCTACTTTTTGGCATCATAGCTTCCTTGTTTGGCACGAACCGAAAAGTATAATAAAGCTTATTACCAACCATTTGATTTAGGACAATAAACCAGCATGTCATACCCAAAAATCATCATTTATAATGAGGAAATAGAAATTGCGCATCAGCAAAGTGACGTAGATTGCTTTTTATATGGGATCAGCGAGCATGAACAAAAAAATGTGAGAGTGCTAGAGGAAAGTGGTACCTACCACACACTTTTAGGAAAAGCATGCCAGCCATTAAGTGCCGATGAGTTAGGTGTATATGTAAAGCATTATTTAGCAAATGAAGGGCAATGTTGCTTGAGTAAAATTCAACAATTAAGCCCACAACAAGCGTTTGATTTACTCGCTATCAACTAACGCTTTTACATGAGCAATTGCACTGCGCCCAAGTGCTGAAAGTGAATACCCTCCTTCTAAATAAGAGATAATTCCTTTACAACCGAGCTCTTTGCTTAACTTTGCCAATTGATCAGTCAGCCATGTGTAGTCATCTTCAACAAATTTTAAGCTTGCCATATCATCTTCAAGATGAGCATCAAAACCGGCGCTAATAAAAATAAGTTCAGGCTTAAACTGCGTTAATTTAGGCAGCCACTGTTGGTTATACAGCGCTTTTAAATCATTGCCATCACTGGCAATCGGTAAAGGCGAATTGATGAGTGTTGCGTTATTTTCTATTGCCGTATTAGGGTAAAACGGATACTGAAATAACGAGCAAAATAATACATTGTCATCATCAATAAAAATATCCTGTGTACCATTTCCATGATGCACATCAAAATCGACTATCGCAATGCGCTTTACGCCTTTGCTTTGTGCGTATTTAACGCCAATGGCTAAATTATTAAACACACAAAAACCAGCTGAGGTGGTTCTATTCGCATGATGCCCTGGCGGACGTACTGAGCAAAAAGCAGCATCGAGCTTATCTGCTAATATTTCATCTACCGCCAATATGCCAGCCCCTACTGCGCGCTCAATCGCCATAAGTGATTCTGGACATAACCAGGTGTCACCATCAAGTGATGCAAGCCCTTGTACTGGAATAGTGCTTTCAACTTGTTTTACCAGTGCTTCATCATGTGCTAACAAATAATGCGTTCTAAGTGCTTTTGGGGCCTGTTTTTGCTGTACTGCAATATCCAACCCGCTGGCTAATAAGCGATCTGATATCGCATCTAAACGCTCAGGGCATTCAGGGTGATCTTCAATCATTTTATGTTTGCGGCAAAAAGGATGTGAAATAATCGCGGTACGCATAAAAGCTCCATCTGTATCAGCAAGTGGCAACTATAACAAAGCCACCGATTGGTGGCTTTGCGACTTTGGTTTACTATTCTAAAATAAAAATTCTAACTAATTATTTTTTTGCTTTTAGTGTTAAGTTTCTAAAGTCAAAACTAAAATCTGTAACAGCCGTTGAAACAGCTTTCATTTTGGCACTTTCAACACGATTTTTAGTCGTCATATCAAACGTAATAAACGCATCAGCCTCAAGTAGTTTTTCATCCCATTTAACAATAAATGTGCTGCCTGTGTAGTGCTCTAGCTGGCCTTTTAAACGCTTGGTGTGAGTAAAGTCAATACGCAGTTTACCGTCTAACTCTTCAATAATAACATCACCATACCAATCGTCTTTCAATGTACCTGTGTAGCTAATATTAGGTAGTTGTGGCTGGTAGTCAGCAGGCGCTTCTGGCTTAGCATTTGCGTACGCTTTTTGCTTGCCTTCAAAGTGCTTTTTAGCGAGCTCTTCAACCCAGTCTTTATCTTCAAGACCAAGTGCATCTTCGAGCACCTCATGAGTAATTGCCGATAACGCACCAAATGCTTGCTGATTGCTTAAAATGACAATACCGAGGTTCTTCTCTGGTACTAATGTCACTTGCGATACCATGCCTAAAATCCCGCCACCGTGTGCAAGCTTTTTAACACCGTGATAGTCCTCAATACTCCAACCTAAGCCGTATCCTCTAAACTGTTGATGATACGCTTCATAAGCCGATTTAGAGGCAACAGAGGTAATATGCGGGTGCCACATTTGTGTTTGTTGTTTATCACTAAATAATTGTTCGCCATTAGGCATTGTGCCACCAGCAAGTTGAGTACGTAACCACTGGCTCATATCACTCACGCTTGATGCTATTGCGCCAGCTCCACGAAAGTCCTCTAAGTAGTTAACAAAGAAAGGGTGTAACTTGCCATCCATTGGGATGTGCCCCGTTGCCCAGTTTTTATTGTTACTTGGGATACGCGAAAACCCCGCACGTGAGTTACCCATTTTAAGTGGCTGTAGAATATTTTTTTCGATGTAATCGTTCCAGCTCATACCTGACACTCGAGCAACCACCTCACCAGCAGTAACAAACATTAAGTTGTTGTAAGCATATTTACTGCGAAAGCTGCTGGCGGGTTTTAAATACTTTAAACCGGCAAAAATTTCTTCAATTGATTTATTCGTATCTGGCCAAATCATTAAATCGCCTTGGCCAAGACCTAAACCACTACGGTGGCTAAGTAAATCTCGAATGGTCATTTCACGGGTTACATATGCATCATAAAGACGAAACTCAGGTAAGTGATCAATCACTTTATCGTCCCAGCTTAGCTTCTCTTCATCAACTAATTTAGCTAATGCCGCAGCCGTAAATGCTTTGGTATTTGATGCGATACCAAATAACGTGTCTTTATTTACCTTGTTGCCAGTTTCCAAATGGCTTACACCAAAGCCTTTGGCAAACACCACGTTATCGTTTTCAACTATCGCCACAGCCATGCCAGGCACATCAAAACGCGCCATAGAGTTTTCGATTACTTGGTTAATATTGTTCGTATCAATATCAGCGTAGCTGTTAAATGCACACCCTGTAAATAACGTGGCGGCAATGGCTAATTTAGTTAGTTTCATAACAGTCCTAGTTTAATTTTTATTATTGTTGATGCACGGCAAACTCAATTGCAGCACGTTCACTATTACTATCTCGACATGTTTGTCGTGATTTTATGGCTTCACTGTACTCATTTGGCACACAAGCTTCAAGCGCCCCGCGATGAACGTGCTGCATATACCAGTCATAAGGTAATATGTCCTCATTAGTAGTATTTGCAATATAACAATGAGCATTGAGAACTTGCCCATCAAGCAGCGTTACTTGAACATCCACACAATCGTAACGCGGGCCTTCAATATCATCTAAAACGCTCTTTTCATCATGGTTAAGTTGATAAACAACACCATATACTTGCGTATTTTGGTCATTGCTTGGACGAACATTACCTTTGCCTGACCCATCAAGACTCACCATATCAAAAGTCAGTTCATAGCCATGTAGGATCGCCGTACCAACACGCTTGGCATTAGGTAAACGCGCGAGTAAACGGTTAGAGGACATATTGGAACCAAAAGAAAAATTATATATAGTCATATTTACCTGCTCTTGTATTGGCGTATTAATTGATGATTTTCACACCACGATTCTTATTGCTAACGCGATAAGAATCACACCAATACCACGGTCAAACCAATGGCCACTTTTTTGAAAGAAACCTCGTACACTTTGCTTTGATAACACCAAGGATAAAAACGAAAACCATACCCACGTTGCTAAAGCCATATAAAGGCCATAACCAGCTTGAACAATTAACGGTGTTGATTGACTGATCACCAAAGTAAATAACGACATAAAAAATAGCGTTGCTTTTGGATTTAATGCATTTGTTAAAAAGCCACGGCGAAACGCAACCCAGTCAGATTCTGTTGAGGCAGATGGTACTAAATTATCCTGCTCTGCTGTGGCCGGTTTGGCACTTCTTAGTGCTTGCACACCAATATAAGCCAAATAAGCCCCGGCTAAATATTTTAATGCCATAAAAATAGTCGGTGATTGAGCGAGTAAAACAGCAACCCCTAACAAGCAATAAGTAACGTGTAATAATATTGCTAAACCAACCCCAAAACTAGTCCACAAAGCATTTCGCCGCCCTTGCTGAATACTCTGCTTGAGCACAATCGCAAAATCAGGACCCGGGCTTGCTACCGCAAAAAAATGTGCCAATGCAATTAGTAAAAATTCATCAAGATAAGCCACGTTAATTACCCTGCCTTTTTCTCATCAAGCGCGAGTAACAGTGGATTAGCAGTGTCATTTACCAATGCTTTAATTTCTTTTTGCGCTTTTTTAAATTGACCACGTAAATGCGATTTTAGATATTTTTTAGACTCTTGATGGCCTTTAAAGTGGCAAATAAGTGCATGCATAAATAACGTTTGCGATTCACTCAAGGCCGCTTGTCTATTAGCATAGGGGTTGTAACATGATCCACATCCGCCCTTAAATTGATACACCGTATTACTCATCATGACACCAAAGCCTAAAAAGCACGCAAGTGCATCACTGGCCTGAGGTAAAAACTCCTTTCCCCCAGGTGGTAACACACCAACATGGTGGATCATGATAGTCGCTAAAGTACCGGCAAAGCTTGCTACTAAATCTTGTGGCTGGTTAATTTGATTTGGATTAAATGACACATTAACACGGTGCGCAGGCGTCACCATTAATTTACTTTGTGCACCTCGAAGCGAGTTAGAAAGCTCAAAATGAGGAAATACTTGAGGTTGTAATTGCGCAGGCCCCACCAATTGAATCGGCCAAACGTGCATTCCCGCATAATTCGTTACACGCTCAAAAACGTTACTCGCCATTTCCTCAATGCTTGATACCGCATCGGGAAAGAACTGATGGTTTGGCAATACTATATCTGTATTATTTATAAAATAATCACTGTCGAAATTTTCAATTGCCCATACAAAAGTATCGATCAGCCACTGCTGTTCTTGCTCATCTAATAATGGTTTTGCTTTAAATAAGGCTAACATAATCTGCTCTTTTAGTTATTGTTGCGCTTGTGCCCACGTCCACGCTTGTGTGTTATACAGCGGCACAGTAGATAATGCGTGATGGTGACTGCCTGTCGACTCTTTTGTTGAGTATGATAAGTACATCAAAGTACGCGTTTGTGCATCATAAACACGGCGGACTTTTAATGATTTAAATAAAATACTCTTTGATGACTTAAAAACCACCTCACCTGATTTACTACGATCTATTGCTTGTAATTGGTCGGCGGTGATTGGTCCCGTCTGACGACATGCAATAGACATATCGGAAGGATCTGCAAAATCTAAATTAGCCTCAATATGGCTGATATGACAAGTAACACCTTTAACAAGAGGATCCTGTTGCGAATTAACTTTAATGTCTTTCGTGGTAAATAAGCCTAAACTGACTGACGCGGCATCATCAGAACACCCCGACACTGTAAAAATAACAGCCAGTAAGCAACCCATTTTTAAGTATTTCATACTGTTCCTTAACGTAATTCAAAGAGTAGGATTTTTATACCCAAACCACCTCAAGATGCCAGTTTCAGTTGGAGTTAAAAGCAATTTAGGCAAGGCATTGATTGCAAGTAATAGTGGCTCTATTATTAAAATCAATCCCTTATAAAAGTAACGCAGTATAAATCGCTTTTAAACCAACCCGTAGGGCGTTTCACAGGCACTAACTCTCATCGTTGACTTCTTAAAAGGGACTGCCATTGTTGCAAAGTAACGCCTTGATATTAAGCCCCTGTGAAACGCTGAATTCAGCTTCTTGAGGTAGTTTGGGTATTTATTTCATTTCAACTATTTTTCAATACTAACACTAAACGTATTTGTAACTATAAAACAAATTTACAACGATATTGCCCACCAGCTAGCTTGTGTGTCTTTATGCATTTGTATTCTGCTAAGATAAACTCAACGATCATTTAAAGGAACCAGTAATGCCACACATTGTTATTGAACACTCTGAAGATTTACCCATTTTACCACAGGTGTTGGTCGAAAAAATTCACCAAGCCGCGTTTGAAAGTAATCTATTCGAACTCGACTCAATAAAGACGCGGGCAATCGCCTATACCCATTATCAATTAGGAGACGGGAAAGAAGGCTTTATCCATGTTGGGGCGCATATTATGCAAGGTCGTACCGTAGCGCAAAAACAACAATTGAGTGAACACTTACTAGCATGCCTAAAAACCTATTGCCGAGAATCAGATAGTTTAAGCGTCAATGTTCATGACATGTCTGACGATATCTACCGCAAATGCACTTAGCGGTACTTTTTAATCGATATAGCTCAAGGTAAATACTGAGCTTTAATGCGCTTTATATCTATTTGTGGTGATTTATAAGCGCTATAAACTAACCAACCAGATTGAGCTATATAAGTCAGCCCTGATGCTCGGCTAAATGCCCGCTCGGGTAAGCGCATAACATCATGATGGCTTTGGTTTGCTAAATCGTAATAACTCAAACGGTAATCAGCCCGATCTACATTAAAATAATAAATCCGCGCAAGGCTTGTTTCATCCGCTTTAACATAATGCCATGCCAAATCATTCGACAAGTTTATATTTGGCACTAGCACTTCTTCCCTACCTGAATCTGCATATTTAACCCAAAGCTGTTTAGCGCTCGGCTTAGCAAAAATTAAATCACCTTGCTGCGTTTCATAAGCATAATAAGCAGGCTGCTCAATCATTTTTCCTAAGTTTTTACCATTAAGGTTAAAACGATGCACATATTTACTATCCGACACTAAAACAGTTTGACTGTCTTTCCCCCATGACACTTTTGCATGGTACTTAAAACCGGTCTTTAACTGCTCACTTACTTGTTTTTCAAAATCATATATATAAAGCTGATTTTTGCCTTTTATGAATAACGTAAAAGCAATGTAACGTCCATCAGGTGACCAAATAGGATTAAAAATACCCGACTTAAAATCAGTTAACTGCCGTCGATTTGTACCATCTTGATCCGCTATCCATAATTCACTTTCATTAGATTCATTAGAGATAAACGTAAACTTATTTTTTAATTCATTAAAATCTGCATAACGCATATTAAAATCAGTGGATAGCACTGGAAATGGAGAGCTGGCAACATTGTCCCCCAACTCAACCCGCATAAGCGTTGAATCTGTATGCCACTGATGAAAATATAAAGTCCCATCGTCTGCATATTCAGGGTAACTTAGCCCTGTAACCTTTGAATCCTGAATAATATTTGTATCTAAATGATAAAAGTAGCCTTGGCGCTGCCCATGTTCTACCGCAGAGAATACCAGCTGACTCTTTTGGGGATGCCAATCTACCCCTCGAAGATCCAAAAAGCCTGATGTGAGTTGTTGTGTATCACCGCTACTAATATCGATTAAAAATAATTCTTCGTGGCCATCGGGTAAATTGCGTGAAACAACCAATTTCGTACCATCTGGAGAAAAAGCCACTGATTCATCCTGAATATTACACGCTTGTTTGCACGGTACTTGGCTAACGGCTTTATCTGATGATAAGTTAATAATATTGAGCTCTGAACTGAGCGTCCCGTCAACTGTTCGCTCGCTGATGTAGACCAACTTATCACCTTGAGCGCTAATATCTAAATCTGTCGTAAAATTTACAGCGCAGCTACCGAGCACCTTTGTAGCTGCACCACTAAGTGTTTGTTCAATAATGTCACATTTACCACCATCTGAACGCCGATAATAATAAATACGTTGCTGATCAGGACTAAAAACGGCACGCCCTTCAATACCATCGCTATTTGTTAAAGCAATAGCAGCTTGCTCGGGAGAAAATAAATCCTGTAAATAAAGGTTGGCAAGTTCACCCGGCTCTCCCCATGAGTACACTAATAAATGGTTGTCGTTTGATACCCCCGGAAACAGCTCTCGCCCTGGGCTTGTAGTTAGTGTTTCAATATGATCAGTTAAGCGTGTTTTGTAATTGCGAGTTTTGCTAGAGTTATCATGTAGGAAATAAAAGGGGCTAGTAACAAACACAATAACTGTAATAACAGCACATATAACTTGCATTGATGAAAAACGAGAAAATATACTTTTTTTAGTGGGTATTGCTACTAATTCATTTTGGGTTAAAGAGCATGGCGTTAGCGTAATTCGGTACCCTGTTTTACGAAGTGTTTCAATATAAATAGTATCGGGGTCAAGCTCTTTAAATGCTTTTCTCAGGTGCCAAATAGCATTCGTAAGTGCTTTTTCACCTACATAGCTATTACCATTCCATACATTTTCAATTAACTCTTCACGAGTAACGGCTTCTGGGTAGCGAGAAACTAAAAAACACAATAGCTCTATGAACTTTGGTTGTAAGACCACTTCAACATTTGCACAACCTAATTTATTCTCAGAGGGTAAAACTCGACAAGGTCCTAACAGAAACGGCTGATTCATATTCATAAACGGCTATTAACACCTCCAATTTAGATACCAGAAAGGATACCCTTTTATAGTGACAAAAAGCAAAGTTACTCAACAAATTAAATAAACGTGTTTTAAGAGCCACAAAAAAATAAACAGGTAACCATTTGTTTTTTAATGAATAGATATAAAATAGATATAAAATAGGGAAATAAACGAGCCATTCTTTATTGAGTTTTTGTCCGCAATTGCATAAAACATTGCCTGTACAAATCTATTCGTTAAAACGTTAACTAAATCTTTGTTCTGCCCGTCCAAAGTAGTGAGCGTACTAACAGTCACAGCCTTAGATAATAAAATAATTCTCATCCTTTTTAGTGGAAGTGAATGTCTAGCATTGTGACTATCGATGGATAGCTAAATATATTAAAAATATAATTAGCTTTATAAATTTATACCTAGCTCGATTTAAATTGAGCTAGATTATATTCCTACTAGGTTGTTACCAAAGGCATGGCTTGAAAAAGCCTGCCTTTTTTAATTTATAAGTGGCCAACTTTGCATCTCAACCAATCGAGATTCAGTTCGTGCATATTCAAAAGCCAATTTTTTACCTTGATAGAGCTGTGCAATAGCAACATCGGCACCAATCACCAATAGCTTACCGCGATCATAAAACTCATCCACTAACGCAATAAAGCGTCTCGCTTCGTCATCGAGTGTATGCTCTTGTAAATCTTGTTTCTCACGTTGATAGCTATCTTCAATACCATGCACTATTTGTTTATTTGTCGCACTTGCTCCCATAACTGGCACGTTTGCAATATAAATACGCGTAAAATGTTGCGCTAAATAAATATAATCTGCGGTGCTACGAGCTCCTGAGCAAAGCGCCATAAAGTCGAACATAATGGCATTTTCACTGCGCACTAAGTACGTCATATTACGACCACAGACGCTAATATTTGAGCCTTGCCTTATATGGTTTTCAGAGCTTTTAAAGTGCGAGATTAATGTACGCTCTAAAGCCCCAACAAAGTAATGCGTCGCTAATTGGCCAAATCTAAAACGGTGATCGACCTCTCCCGCTACATCTATAATATGACAATGCCGCTTAATTAATTCTATCGTAGGTAAAAACCGCGCCCTTTGCAGGCCATTGTAATAAAGCTGTTTTGGTTGACAGTTAGAAGTTGCAACAAGCACGACTTGTCTTGCAAATAATGCTTTAAATAACCCAGCCATGATCATCGCGTCGCCAATGTCAGAAACAAAAAACTCATCAAAACATATTAATTTAAGATTGGCTGACCACTCCTTGGCTATTTGATCTAACGGGTTTTTAATTCCTTGTAATTGCGCTAAACGCTGATGTACTTGCGCGATAAAATGATGGAAGTGTAGACGCGTTTTTTGTGAAATCATCACGCGAGTATAAAATACATCCATCAACATCGATTTGCCTCGCCCGACAGGCCCATGCAAATAAACCCCCTTTACAACAAGCGGTGGCTGCCACCATTTTAGGGGTGTCTGTAAAGCGTTTGCTAACTCATCAAGTGCCGTTACAGCCTTTAACTGCGCAGTATCAAGCTCAAGTTCACCCATGGTGATTTGTGTATTGTAATACTGTAATATTTGTCCGCTTGATACTGTCATGGTATATCACTATCGGCTATAATCGCCGCCATTGTAGCCGACTAAAAATGTGAACCCAATGAAATTCCCTTGCCGCTTAGATAAATTCATTAGCCACCTTGCTGAGATCCCACGTACAAAAGTCAAAGCCGGGCTTAAAAGCAAATTTGCATTAGTTAATGGAGAACTCGCGACCGCACCTGATCTATCAATCAAAGCAACAGATGAAGTAACCTGGCAAGGTAAGCCTCTTGTATTTTTGGGTAAGCGCTATTTCATGCTAAATAAACCGGTGGGTTATATATGTGCCAACAAAGATGACATGCATCCCACCGTATTTGATTTATTTGATGAACCTAACATGAGTGATTTTCATGTTGCCGGTCGCCTTGATATCGATACAACAGGATTAGTCTTGATCACCAACGATGGCGATTGGTCTCATAGAATTACCTCACCAAAACACAATAAGTTTAAAACTTACCTAATTGAAACCATAGAGCCAATAACTGAAGATGCACTAGAACAACTTCGTCAAGGTATACAACTACATAACGAAAAAGAAATCACAAGGCCAGCCATTGCAGAGCAACTTGCTACTTTTAGCTTACGCTTATCAATTAGCGAAGGTAAATACCATCAAGTTAAACGAATGCTTGCAGCCGTAGGCAATAAAGTTGTTGAGTTACATAGAGAGAAAATAGATGGTATTGAACTAGAGCACTCTTTAAAAAGTGGTGAGTATCGACAATTAACATCTGAAGAGGTTAATCTTTAATTCAGCAAGTTTTTTAACTTGAGTAAAAATCACGTAAAACTCCCTAATAATCATTAATTAAATCTGACAACGGGTCGATAAACATGGTAGAAATTTAGGGTCATAATATAAATAAGGGGCTCAATGTGCTGTCAGGTTTAGCATTAAGAACAAAAACTATCCTATTTGCTGGGGCGATGTTTATAGCACTTAATGCTATTGCATTACTTGGCTTACAGTCGCTGCGCCACGCTAGCGAAACCGATAATATTGCGCGTATAAATCAGCTCATGAAAAGTACCAGCAATATTGTCGCACAATTTGAGTTACTCGCTCAAAATGGACAATTAACCCAAGAACAAGCCCGCGAATTTGCAACTAACATGCTTCGTGAAAACAAATACCATGATTCTGAATATGTTTACGTGGTAAATGACGAGCTTGACTTTATTGCCACTCCTCACGATCCCCAACTGCATGGTACGAGCTTTAATGATTTTAAAGATGCCAGCGGTAAAAGTATTGGTCGTATGGTTGAGCAATTAGTTGGTCGTCAAACGAATAAAATTATTACTTACCACTGGGATTCAGTCCGTGATGGCGAAACAGTTGATTTGACCTCAGTAGTACAGAAAACGCCCTACTTTGGTTGGTATGTAGGTACTGGCATTAGTGCTAAAGAAGTCGACGAGCGTTATTGGAATACCGCAAAGTGGTTACTAGGCTTATCCCTTGTTATTGCAATTGTTTTAACTATTGCAATTGCTCGCTTTGGTATTGCTTTGAGCAATGCACTTGGCGGCGAGGTCACTGAAGTTATAGATATAGTAAAACAAGTGTCTCGTGGCAATTTAAACTCACATATTCGTACAGACGCGCCACCTGAGAGCATTATTGCAGCCATGCAATATATGCAGCAAGGTTTACGTGGTGTAGTAGGCAGTATTAAAGACGTCACTGATAGCCTTAAAAGTCAAAGCTTTGATAACGAGTCACGCTCAACTGAACTTGATAAACTAACACTGAGCCTAAATGAAGAAACGCATATGGTCGCATCAGCTATCACTGAGCTTACGGCCTCTGCGCAAACTGTTGTTGAGCATGCAGAACAAGCAGCCTACTCTGTTCAAGAAGCTGAAAATCAAGGGCAAAAAGCCAACGATTTAACAACCGAAGCGGCGGAAACAATTGTACTTCTTGAAAAGCAAATTGACAGCGCTGGTAATAATATCCAGACACTTGATGACGAAGTTAACAACATTGCCAATGTACTGAGTGTCATTCAAAGTATTGCCGAACAAACTAACCTACTTGCACTTAATGCTGCAATTGAAGCGGCCCGAGCCGGTGAGCAAGGCCGTGGTTTTGCCGTTGTGGCCGATGAAGTTCGCCAACTCGCACAACGCACGCAAACCAGCACCGAAGAAATTCGTAATATGATTGGCAAACTACAAACGGCTACGCAAGACGCTAAAACATCTGTAAACCTGAGTATTGCGACTAGCGAACAAACGGTTGCGAAGTCTAAAAATGCCAGTGAAGAACTACAACGCGTTGCATCATCCCTTAGTGCCATTGCACAAATGAGCCACCAAATCGCCACAGCAGCTAAAGAGCAGCTTGACGCAGGAGAAGACACCGCTAGGCGTATCGTGACAATATCTGATACGGCATCAAAGACAGCTGATGTATCGCATCAAGCGCACGCAGCAACTGATTTAATTAAAGGCCTCACCAGCAACCTTGAAGCTGAAGCCGGTAAGTTTAGATCATAAGCACTTATTTACTTCCCATAAAAAAGCCCGCAAAATAAAAGCGGGCTTTTTTTTAGCTATTTAGCATCCCGTGCTTAGGATTTTATTTGCACTAAATCAAAATCAGCTAAGCTTGGTACAATCATTTGCAAACGCGATTCTGTTACATCTAACGAGTTTAAGCATTCACAATATTCAGAGGCCTTTAAGTCAAGTTGGTGCGCTTTTTTCTGGAGTGACTTATCAATTTCTTTCGAAATAATATCCATACGTAAACCCATGTCGTTGATTCGATCTTCAATATTACCTTCACGTGACTTAAACGCATCACCAAGTGAAACCAAAATTGCACCTAATGAGCCATGTACCGCTGAGTGAATTTTTTTACTGATCTCTTCGGTAAAAAAATCATCAATTTTAGATAATGATTGCGGCGCGATGAAAAAGAAGTCATCACCGCGTTTAAATTTATCCATTAATGCACGCTCTACGTACTGCAGTTGTGTTTTTAGTACTTCAGGTTCTTTATCAGACATACCTTCAACAACCTGCTCAATCGCACTTAAACCCAGATTAACACCATCAGTAGCCAGCTCAACTAACTCAGGCACGGTATCGCGAATACCGGCACTAAACTGGGCTAAAACCAAACTTTCCTCATTACTTAAGTCAATCCAATAACCACGGATAAACAATTGATTATCATTATTAATTTGGACGCGTGTTTGGCCTTTATCAACAATACGAATAATATCGTCGGTGATGATTAAACCATGACCTAATTCAACTTCACACTGAGCTTGGGCAGAAAGATGCAGACTTGAAAGTGCTATAGATAACGCCAATATCGACCGAGATAAAAACGCCATAAACACCTCAAAAAGACTAAAAATGGAAGGTGGCTAGGTTAACAAAAAACCAGTTTTATGCAAGAAAAATGGTAGGCGCGATTTTACATCGCGCATGGGTGCCTCAAGTGCGCGGGATAAACCCGCGCCTACATTTAAATAGGTGAACCCGGTGGAATTGGTAATGCTTTAAAGTTTTCAGGCCATTGCCCTGTTTTTAAAAATTGACTTATTTGATCAGCTAAATACTGTTTAAACGCACTATCGCCTACACTGGCACTGCTTAGTAGTGAATCCTGCTGGTAGACTTTATTCAATTTTACTAAGTAATAACGCAGCTGAGCTTGCACTTCTGGCGCTACTTTATCACTGGCCACTAAGTCAGCGAACTGTTTGGCAGTAAGAAGTTGTACTCGCTGGTCAATTTTACCTGCCATGCCTTTTTTACTCTGAATTAAAAACACTTGCTGATACACTTTTGCAAGTAATTCATCCAGACTAAAAAATGCATCACTGCGCACTTGTTGTTGCGCCAAACGGTTTAAACGCTGGCTATTAAGCAATAAAGATAAGCTATGTTGCGCCGCCACTTCAGGAAGTGCCATGGCATCAAGCGTTAACCCCGTGCGACCTACAATGCTTTCTCGATTTTTAGACTCACCATACGCCTTTGGTGGGATCAGCGCTAAAATAGACTCAGGCAACACTAAATTATCTGCATGTAATGTTTCAAAGATAGCTGTTAGAGCAAGCTGCTGAGTTCGTTTTTCAACAACTTGCGCACCTTTTATCGCGGTATCACCCCGTACCTCATAGTCATAATCAACACCTGCAATTAATTTAACCGCAGACTCAACTTGATAACGATGAAATAAATAAAGTGGCACTAACATTTCTTCTAACTGTGAAATCGACACGCCCGTTTTAATATTTTTAATACCAAAATTAGCCAAAGCGAGTTTTCGCACAGCCAGTACACGCGTTAACTCATCACTTGGCGATGCCCCATTATCCCAAAGGTGTGCTGTTGGGTGAGCACCGCCTTTTGCACGCGCATCGGTATCAGAAATAAACTCAAGCCCCTTGGCTTTATTATCAGCCAAAATAGCAGCAAGTTCAGTGTCTTCATCAAGATTAGTGAAATCACTGTAACCATATTTTATAACTTGCGTGTCCCACTGCCCCATACCATGTGCATAACCACGACTAACATCAAGTTCACCTTTATCTGTAAAGCTTAATAATGGGTGTGGGTAATCCATCACTGATGCGCGATCGGCCACTGATGCTGAAAAGTTATGGGCTATACCAAGGGTATGACCAATTTCATGAGCGCTAAGCTGACGAATACGATCTAAAGCCATTGCTTGTAGGGTTTTAGCAACTTCGTTACCCTCTAAGTAAGGCGCAGCTAAGGCTTCTGCTATTAATATATCTTGGCGAACGCGTAACGAGCCAAGCGTTACATGGCCTTTTAAAATTTCCCCGGTGCGAGGATCAATTACGGAGCTTCCATAAGACCATCCGCGTGTAGCACGATGTACCCATTGAATAACGTTGTAGCGAATATCCATCGGATCCGCATCATCTGGTAACACTTTTACAATAAAAGCATTTTTATAACCCGCTTGAGCAAACGCATCATCCCACCACTTAGCACCGTCTAATAAAGCGGTTTTTACTGGCTCAGGAACACCTGGATCTAAATAATAAGTAATCGGCTCAACAGGATCGCTTATCGGTAATGAGGGATCTTTTTTACTAAGACGATGACGCGGTATATACCGTACCAGCATTGACTCGCTCAAAGGCGCTGCATAGTCTTTGTGTTCAATACTCCAATACCCTGATTGAGGGTGAAATTTACGCGGTGTGTAATTATCATCAGGTAATTGAATTAATGAATGATGCATATGCACAGTTAATGCATAAGGGTCGGCACTTACTTGACGTATAAACTCCCCCGGTTGAGAGCCTTTAAAAGTGAGTACAGCCTCAAGCTCAGTGTTTTTAACAAACGCTTTTGAACGTTCAACAAGCACAGCACTGCGATTTTCGTCTAAACTAAAGTTACCTTGTTTACGCGCAGCGAGTGTTCGGCTTACACCATGTACATCACTCAATAAATAAGGAGTGTAATCAATCAATACGGCTTGTGGGTTTTGTGCAACAACTTTAAAACCCGCTAAAATACTTGATGCAAACGCTTCTTTTATACTTTTTTGTTCAGCTTTATTTGTGGTATTTGCACGATAATAAGTATTGATTGCTCTGAGCATCACTTTGTCGCCAAAGCGCTCAAACTGCACTAAATGTGTATTGCCAAGTTGGCCTCGGTCCAGGCCAATATCGTTAGAGCCAACACCGTAAGGTAAACTTTGTTGTAGTAAAAATTGCTGTTTCAGTTTATCTACTTTTAAGTAAATTTTACCGTTTTCATTATCGTAGTAAAAAGAGAAATAGCCCGGAAAATGATTCATTTGTTCAGTAAAATCATTTATAGACTTAATTGCTGCGTGCGCTTGGGTTATCATAGTTAGCAACACAGTAAAGAGTATGTAACGTATCAATGGTATTTTTTGCATAATCTTATCTTTGTTATTCGCGTTTTAAGATTGTATGGGTACTTCCAGTATAGGATGTTACATCTAAAATACAGTTATTTAAGACGAAATTCAGCGCTTGCTGTCATAGTCGCTCTCACATAAAAAGATTATTACAGCCCATAACGTTATCAGGAAAATAGAATGCGTAGACTTCCACCGGTTTTACTTGAAGACGGTTGCCCAAGAGAATTAATTTCTTTGATCCGAACCATTTTAGCTGCATGTAAAGAAATTTCTTTTCGTGTTGGCCAAGGTGCACTTTCAGGCGTACTCGGTTCAACACTTGATGAAAACATTCAAGGCGAAACACAAAAAAAACTTGATGTAGTAACCAACCAGCTCCTCAAAGACATATTACTGGAATCAGGCTACGTAAAAGCGATTGCTTCTGAAGAAGAAGATTACACCGTTGCGGGTAACCCTGACGCTGAATATATCGTCGCATTCGACCCGCTTGACGGCTCATCAAATACCGATATCAACTCATTAGTCGGTACTATCTTCTCTATCATGAAAGCACCTGAAGGTTCAGATGCAGCAGATCAGAGCATCTTTATGCAGCCGGGTAAAAATCAAGTTGCGGCGGGTTATGTTTTATATGGCCCATGCACTACTCTTGCGCTAACAACCGGTAAAGGTACACGTTTTTTCACCCTTGATAAAACGCACGGCACATTTTTACTTACTCAAGATTTTGCACAAGTACCTGAAGACACCAACGAATACGCTATTAACGCATCAAACCAACGCCATTGGCAACCAGCTATGCAAAGTTACATTGATGACTTAATGGCTGGCGAAACAGGCCCACGCGCTCGTAACTTCAACATGCGTTGGATTGCAGCCATGGTAGGTGATGTGCATCGTGTTTTATGTCGTGGTGGATTATTTACTTATCCTACCGACACTAAGGATCCAAACAAACCAAATAAACTACGCTTACTTTATGAAGCAAACCCAATGGCCATGCTTATCGAACAAGCTGGCGGCATTGCATCAACAGGCACTGAGCGCATCATGGATATTCAACCAGACGCCATTCACCAGCGTGTAGCCGTTATTTTAGGTTCTAAAAACGAAGTAGAAACCTGCTTGGGATATCATAAGTAATAGCTGTAAGCTGTAAGCTGTAAGCTGTAAGCTGTAAGCTGTAAGCTGTAAGCTGTAAGCTGTAAGCTGTAAGCTGTAAGCTGTAAGCTGTAAGCTGTAAGCTGTAAGCTGTAAGCTCAAAAATATAAACCATGCTTGTTAAGTCAAGCACGGTTTATATTTTATCTCTAAACTGACGGCTGACGGCTGACGGCTAAATTTTCAACAACTCAACCAGTCTCTCAATTTTACTATTATCGAGCTCACCCATTTGTTCGCTGTTACTTAAGGCATAAATTGCGCCTTCGACAGCGCTGTGGTCTATGTCGGTTCTTGATTCAATAACATTGGCCCACAGCTCAATATCGTCTAAATCTATCTCGCCGGCAAGGCATCGAGTGAGCACATCGAGTACGGCTTCGAGCGTTAATATGTAGGCTGGGCTTTGATCATCTGCTAGTGATGAAACAATAATGCCGATGGCTTCGTCTTTGTGTTTACCAAAGGTGGTAAATTCTGCTAAGGCTTGTGCTCTGTTCATATGTGTTTATCTGTTATTCTATAGATGATAATTATTAAAGCTTAAATGAATATTGAATGACTACTTTAGCCTGTTCGCAATGCCAAGCTACTCTCACCTGCAATGTTGATAATATCAATGCCTGTTGGTGCAATGAGCTGCCTGCTATTTTACCGCTTGATAGCACAACCACCAGCTGTTTATGCCAAGTGTGTACTTTGGAAAAAATTAATACATTTTTAAACACGCTGTATCAGCGCCCCCTTAAAGAACAAGTCGCTTTTGCTAAGCCCTTTCAAAGTAATGCTAATTTAATTGAACGCCTCGATTATGAGATGCAAAACGGCTATATGGTATTCAGTCGTTGGTTTTTTTTAAAGCGCGGCAACTGCTGCAAAAACAACTGTAAAAATTGTCCGTACCGAAAACAGTAAATAGTTATTCAAATAATTTAAATAATATTGCAAATAACGCATGACTATCAGAATAAAAATACATTACAATTGGATATAAATTCACTAAGAATTTACTTAATTGCGCCTTACAAAGTGGTTTAGGCTACTTTTTAAGCATAAATATACTGTAACTTATTCGGAAAATGAACATGACTGCCTTTAGACCTGCGTTACTTGCCTCTGCCGTTTCTGCCATTTTATTTAATAGCCAACCACTATCAGCTGCTGAATCAGCAATTCAAGCAGATAAAGCAATCGAAACTATTCAAGTAACTGCAACTCGTCGTGCGGGTTCAGTGCAAGAAGCCCCCCTTAATATTACCGCTCTTGATGGCGATGTGATCAAAGATCAAAACATTGGTGATCTTGAAGATATAGCGCGTTGGGTGCCCGGTTTAACTATTTCTGATCAAGGCGGGCGTGAAGGCTCACCGATTATTGTCCGCGGCTTAAATACCAATACCTCTGATCGTATTTCTGACGGCGGTACTGTTGCTACTTATGTGGGCGAAATTCCACTTAATATTGATTTACGTTTAACTGATGTTGATCGTGTTGAAGTACTTATTGGCCCGCAAGGCACTTTGTATGGTGCTGGTACATTAGGTGGCGCTATTCGTTACTTATTAAAGCAGCCTGAGCTTGATATTACAGAAGGCCAAGTAACCGGTGATATATTTGCATTAAATGAAAGTGACGGTACGGGCGGTGAGTTTGGCTTGGTATTCAATACGCCTTTAATTGAGGATGTGTTGGCTATTCGCGCCAGTGTAAATCATTACACTAACCCGGTTATATCGATTATAACTACGTGGTGCAAAACCCCGGTGTATCAAACCCAAATCCAGATTTTACCAATCAGCAAGATGTAAACGCCAACTTACGCCGTGTTAGTGACGTAAATGATGAGCAAATCACTACTGGTCGTGTATCACTGCGTTGGCAAGCTAATGAAGCGGTTGAGGCTACGCTTAACTACTTTTATCAAAAGCAAGAAAACGGTGGCAATTCAACATCGCAATATAATTCACTAAGCGATACCAACCCATTACACGGTATGATTGGTCAATATGAAAATGCCGCGCGTATTCTTGAGCCGGGTGAAGAAGAAAACGATTTATTAAGTTTAGAGATCAAAGCTGATTTAGGCTTTGCTGAACTTGTGTCGGCATCAGGCTGGTCAAGCTATGAGCAATCTGGGCAACGTGACCAAACTGATTTGCTTTACGATATTTGGAGTGGTTATGCTGATTTCCCTGCGTTTGTAGCGCAAACTTTGGATACGTCAAAACGTGATAGTTTCACTCAAGAAATTCGTTTAGTGTCTAACTCTGATAGCGCTTTTAACTGGATTGTCGGTGGTTATTACAACAAACTTGAAACTCACTCAGACGATCGCGAATACACACCCGGTTTAACTGAGTTTTGGGGCGATGATATTCCTAATCTGCAACAAGATCTCGAGTATATTTTAGTCAGTGACTCTGAGATCACTGAACAAGCTTTATTTGGTGAGGTAGGGTATGCCTTTACCGAGCAATTTAACGTGACACTTGGCGCGCGTTTTTACGAGTATGATGTATCAACAACATCTGGCTCAGCAACACCGTTGTACTCAGGTGATTTTTCATCATTAGATCAACTTACAATGGTGAATACGAGCGCCAGTGATAACGGTAACTTATTTAAATTTAATGCTAATTACACATTTAATTCTGGTGTACTTGCCTATTTTACCGTAAGTGAAGGCTTTAGAATTGGCGGTGGCAACGGTCTAGCACCTTGCCCTGATATATTACCTGAACAGCAAATAGTTTGTGCTCTTCCAAATGAAATTGGTTATGAACCCGATACCACAGTAAACTATGAGCTAGGTTTTAAATCAAGCTGGTTTAAAAATCGCTTACACTTTAATGCGGCGCTATTTAACGTTGACTGGAAAGACGCACAAGTCGGGACTGCAACCGTAAATGGTCAAGAGCTAATCACCTCAAATGCAGCTACAGCTAACTCAAAGGGCGTGGAAATTTCATCTCGCGCAATGATTGCTGATAACTGGACTGCCTACGCCACTTATGCTTATGCAAAGGCACAGTTAACTGAAGATGCTCCTGGGTTATTAGGTGTACTGGACGATGAATACGCACAGTATCAAACATATTACGATGGCTCTGATGGCGACCGTTTACCAGGCGCGCCTGAGCATCAGTTTTCATTTGGCCTACGTTACGAGCAAGATGTACTCGATGATAAATTGCTAAGCATTAACTACGGTATGACCGCGCAAAGTGATGTGATCACTAAAGTCGGCTTAAAAGCTGATGGCGAAACACTTTCAGGTTATGCACTGAGTAACTTATCAGCCAAGTTAACCGGTAATATGTGGTCAGCCACTCTCTATGTTGATAACTTATTCGATAAGTACGCGTTTACCTCGGTACGCCGTGATAAATCATGGGCTGGCATGACTAAGTACGAAGAGCTAAACAAAGAACTGCCTAAATTACAACGTGTGTATGGTCACTACACCACAACACCTCGTACTATTGGTATGAAGTTTACGTATAACTTTGAACTGTAATAACAGCTCTTTGTAAACTAAAAAAGCCTTGGTGTTTTACGCCAAGGCTTTTATGCTTATTACTATGCAATTAACATCCGTTCAAAAAAACCTACAACAACAAATTGAGCACGCTATTAATCATGGCAAGCTTAACGACGCGCATTTATTACTGGTCAGTAATATTAACAACACACCGAATGATCACTTTAGTTATTTTTTACTCGCGCAAATAAACATTGCTGCAAACGATAATAGCAAGGCACATAAACTACTCCATAAAGCGATTAGCATTGATCCAATGCCATTATACTTTGCTCACTTGGCAAAATTAGCGGTACTCAGTGGCAAGCTGTTAGATGCGCAACAAGCGATTAATAAAGCAGTAAAGCACACACAGTTTAATGCTATTGAGTGCGATTTAATTGCCAATGTACTAACTCGTTTAGGGCACTATCAACTCGCGTTAGAATGGCAACTGCAGGCTCATCAACATGCTCCTACAAATCCACAGATGAGCTATAACTTAGCTGTAGCGTATAAAATAATGGGGCAATTTAATGATGCAGTACAGCTACTGCATTCACTTATAAAACAACACCCGCAGCATTTTCAGGCTCACTATTCACTGGCCGAACTTAACGATAACCAACAGGCTAAGCAGCATTTACAACTGCTTTTAGGTTTAACCGAGTACGCTAAAACCCCGATACAGCAGCAATTTTTGCACCACGCAATTGCACTTAATTATGAACATTGCACTGATTATAAGCAGGCCTTTACTCACTTTAATACAAGTAAAAAACTTATCTATCAAAATGTTAAATATAACGCACAAGCCCATCGTGAATTTTGTAGGCAGCTTATCGCTTTAAGTGATGATTATAGGCCGCAAATAAATCACAACAATTTTGCACCATTGTTTATTGTGGGTATGCCGCGCTCCGGCACTACTTTGATGGAGAAAATAATAAACCAGTCAGCACACGTACAAGGGGTGGGTGAACTCAATGACATTGCCCAGCTTTGCCAAGGCAATAATACTCAGCTGTTAAATAGTAGCGTAATCAATGCCGTGTATAAAAATAGCGAACTAACAACACAATTGGCTCAATATCAACAGCGTATTACGCAACTAGTGGATCCACAGCTGCGTAGCTGCGATAAACAGCCATTCAATTTTTATTATATTGATTTAATTTTAGCAGCCTTTCCTAGTGCTAAAATTATTTGTATGCAACGCGGGGAAAAAGACAGCTGTATTGCTAATTTTCGCCAACTTTATAATCCAGCAAGTCCCTTTCATCACTACAGCTATAACTTAAATAATATAAAGAACTTTTATGAAGACTGCGGTGATTTGATTGAGCACTTTACAAATAAATACCCTGATAATGTAATCACTATAAAGTACGAAGAACTCGTAACTAATCCGATTGCAAGCACGCAGCAGGTTTATGCATTTTGTGATTTAACGTGGCAAGAACAATGTTTAGATTTTTACAAACAACACAGCCCGTCAGCAACGGCAAGTAAAGTACAAGTACGCCAGCCTCTCAATAACAAAGCCATTGATTACTGGCAACACTACGGGTTTGCACTTTAACGTGCTGGGCTAGAGCCGGTTTCGATAGGCAACTCATCACGGCCGCCCCACTCACTCCATGAACCGTCGTATACATGTAAGTTTTCGTAGCCACATTCATCAGCAAACAATGCCAATATGCACGCTGTTACGCCCGACCCACAACTAAACTGTAAGATACTTTGGCCATCTATTACCGCCTCAAACGCCGCTTTTATTTGTGTCAGTGGCTTAGCTTCCCCGTCATTGAGTAATGCTGCAAACGGTAATGAACAACTATTAGGAATATGCCCACTGCGCATACCTTCGCGAGGCTCTGCCATTTCGCCAGTGAAACGCTTATAGCTTCGTGCATCAAGCAAAAGTACATCATCGTCATCAATACCATTAAACACGGCTGCTGTATCGATAAAGTACCCTACACGCGCTCTTGCTTTAAAATTACCCTTGTGGTGATTTTGGCTGTATTCAACTTGAGTGAGGTAACCGAGTGATTGCCATTTAGCTAAACCGCCACTGAGAACCTTAACGTTGTCAAAGCCCATTGCTTTAAACATCCACCAGCCACGCGCGGCACTAAATAGTCCGCCATCTTCATAAATAACAACAAGTGAATCATTATCAACACCCAGCAATTGCATTTGCTCGGTAAACTGCTCAGGACTACACATAGTATGCGATAAGCCGCTGGATAAATCCGCTAACTGCTTTTTAAAATCAAAGCGCAAAGCATTGGGTAGCTTAGCGTGAGGCTGATATTGCCCAGGTAAACCAGGACGCACCATTCCTGCATCAAAAATAACGAGTTTAGGGTCGGTTAGATGTTCATTTAACCACGTGGCGGTTACTAAATTTTTCATTATCGTCCTATTCAAATGAATTTAGGCAGGATATTTACTATACCTAAAATTACATAGTTTACTGTGTTTCATTGCTATACTAACTAAGCATCCTACAGTAATGAATACCACTTCATCTAAATGAACATGTGCCGCCACTATATTTTGCTGAAACATAAAAACAAAACTGCTAGAATTATAGCTTACTTTGACTACGAATTTAAAATGTATGACAGCCCCTATTTATATTATTAACATGCCATCATGTAAAGAACGTTGGCATACGACAGCTTCTCGATTAGAGCATATTGGGCTCAAAGCACAGCGTTTCACAGCGACCGTAGGTAAAACACTAACGCCTAAGGAGCGCGCTCTTTGGTATTGCCCTAAAAAAAATAAACAGCATTATCATCGAGATCTTACTCCCGGTGAAATTGGCTGCTATGTTAGCCACATGCGTTTATGGCAAAAAATGGTTGATGAAAATATCTTAACTTGCGTCGTTCTCGAAGATGACTTACTCATCGAAGAGCATTTAAAATCAATTATTAAAGTAACCGAAGAGTTAAAAGATTGGGACCTGATAAAGCTATCAAATAACAGAGCCATACCGTTTATTGACACGCTCTCTTTGACGCACAATTTAGTTTTAGGTAATTACTTAAAAGTACCAAATGGTACGCTAGGATATATTTTAAGCTTAGAAGGTGCAAAAAAACTATTAAACCGCAAACCTTTTTATCGACCTGTAGACATGGACATACAATTCCATAGCGAAGTTGGATTGAAAGTAGTTGGTATAAAACCATACCCTGTTGCTGAAGATGAGCATTTTGAAAGTGAAATAGCCCTTGCTAATTCCGGCTCTCATTCTAGTAGGAGTACATTTATCAGAAACTTAAAACATAGGATATGTATTTATTTGCAAAGAAAAAAAATATCTGCCGATATCTCTACCGTTTTGAAATAAGAATACTTAACTAAATTTACTTGTGTTGCTAATAATTATACTCGGCCACCGCGCTCCTTAAATACCACTTTGAATAAAAAGGGCCCAGTGAAGCTATTTTAAGTATCACTGGGTGCCTTCCCAAGTTTAAATTTCAATAATCTCAGCTCGTAATGGAGCCATTTTTGCTAACACTTTATTTTGCACTGTATGATTGATATTCAGTTCATTCATCGCATTAATAAGTAACTCAACAACATGATTGAAGTCAGTCTCATTAATATTCATACCAGTATGAATCGCGACCATGTCATCGCCGATGTACTCACAAGGCCCGTCAGTTAAAGCGCACAAGTGGTTAATAAACCCATCACGAAAATGCGTGATGTTTGCATCTTCAAAATAGTGAATTATTTTCTCATCGCGCGCAATCTGATTAATAAAGCTATCAATTAACCTTTCAATTCCTGCTTTACCATCTAGCTGCTGATACAACGTTGGAGCACCAGTGGATTTACAGCCCCCCAGCATCAGCAATAACGCGACTATTATTAGTGTGCTTTTCATTACCAATACCCTGTTACTGATAAATACCAACCCGTTTGATCATCTGCGCCAGCTATACTGCCCAAGTCGAGCCAAGCAGCCGTAACGCTGACATACTTATTAGGCATCCAAGCGACAAATACATCACGCCAATCTTCTTCACCCAAACCTAAATTGTTTGATTTTTGGCGATATTCAATACCTACTGCAATATCACGGCTTAGAAAGATAGCCGTACTGCCTTCAAATAATAATTTTTGACGACTATTAGCACCACCGTAGCCAAGCAACCCTAACTGATTCGCTTCACTGTAGCGCGTAGTCATATTCCAAAACCAGTTGTAGCCCGCCAAAGCGCCTAAATGAAGCTTACTTGCTGCAAGGTAAATGTCTGTACCGCTTGTTGTTTCTGCGCCGACAAGTGTTGCTACGGCGCCATCGCGTAGTGATTTATGTTGTACGCCTAAACTTAATTGTGGCCATTGGCTATACACTATATCGCCGTATAAACGGATTTTAGCACCGGTGATTGACTGCTCTATTTTTGTGTTTAATGCTGGCACATCAAAATGTTGCTCTGCATAACTGAATTCAACACGATTAAACAAATTGATCTGCGCACCACAAACATCAAGGGTATAATCACTTACGTCTGCGCGACTGCAAAACCCATTGATTGCAAACTCATCGTCTGTTGCATAACCTGCTAATTGCGCCCAAGGGACTAAACCTCCACCCGCGCTACCTTCAACTTGCGATACGCCAGGCGTTGCTAATAATTTCCCTTGCCCTGCAAAGTTACTAAATGGTAATAAACAAGCAATAAATCCCAAAAAAAACTTAAGCATGCTCATTGTTAAACTCTTTTAACCATTGTTCAAAAACATCCGCTTTTAAAGGTCGGCTCAAATAATACCCTTGCACATGATCGCATTTCATACTTTTTAACAACTCAAGTGACCCTGCGGTTTCCACCCCTTCTGCAACAACTGAAAACCCTAACTGGTGGCCAAGCGTGATCGTGGATTCTACAATAAATTGATCTTTTTCTGATTCATCAAGTTTTAAAATAAAGCACTTATCCAGTTTAAGCTCGTCGATAGGTAACATTTTCAAGCGCCCCAGCGATGTCTGTCCTACACCATAATCATCGAGTGAAATTTTCACCCCTATTGCTTTAAGATTTTCAAGCGCTTGAATGCCTTTCTCTTCATTTTCGATCATATCGCGCTCAGTCAGCTCTATTGTGATCAAGGCAGGCGCGACCGAATAATTTTTTAATGTGCTCACTAAATTAGAATGAAATCCAGGGTATGCAATATCTTGCGCTGAAACGTTAATTGCAGCTTGCATATAAATGCCATTTTTCTGCCATTGTTCAACCTGCTTAATCACCGTTTTTATAACCCACTCGGTCAGCTCGACTATCAAACCTGACTGCTCAGCTAAATCAATAAATAGCTCCGGCGAAATCCAACGGCCATCTTTTTGCTGCCAACGGATCAAAGATTCAACTTTATCAATTTTTTGTGAAGCAATATTTAATTTAGGCTGGTAAGTCATAAATAATTGGCCGTCGTCATCTGCGATAGCCTGCTTAAGCTCATCAATCATTACTAAGCGCTCTAGATGCTCCTCATCTTCACCCGCTTGATAATAATGAATACTCTCATGGGCATTTTCACCGTTATCAACAGCGATTAATACGCGACGAATTAAGTCATCCGCTTTTAGGCCTTGAGCAGGATATTGCACAACTCCGGTACTAAAACGCAGGTTAATTTTTAATTTCTGAATGGTGTAGCAAGCCTGTAACTGCGCCATTAAACCTACAATGTCATTTTTAAAGTTCTGGCTACCATCACTTGGAAATACAGTTAAAAACTCATCACCACCAATACGTGCATGCAAGCCACCAAACTCATCAGAAAACTCGGCTATACGACCTGCAACTGCTTTTAAGCAATCATCGCCAATGCGTGGTCCTAACTTATCGTTGATATGACGCAAGCCGCGGATATCGATAGCCACCAGTGTATATTCTCGATCTTTATTTAACTGCTCATTGAGTACTTCTAGCATTGCTGAACGATTATAAAAGCCTGTAAGGGTATCATGTTTAGCTGCAAAACTAATTTGCTGCTCACGCTCTTGAATATCGTTACCCATGTTTTTAAATGCATCAATGAGTGTTGAAATTTCACTACTTTGCTTTTTACTCATCGCATCAACGCTATAATTACCGCGCGCAAATTGACGCGCTAAACTGGCTAACTGCGATAACGGCATAGTCAAATTTTTTGCAAGTAGGCTACTGGTGAAAATACCTATTACTATCGTAATTGCGGCCAGAAACATTAATGTAAAAAATAGTCGCTCAAATTCACTGTAGCTTTGTGTTAGATCAGCACTGAGCATCACATTCACTGAATGCTGGTTAAGTGACGGTAGAGAAAGATCGCGATTGCGATATACAAGCTGCTCGCCAAAAATACGTGAGGTGGTTTTTTTATGGAAGTACTCTGTTGGTATAAATGGAACTGGTCGCTCTAATAAGGAGCTTCGTACTAAATCATCTCCTTTGGCAATAAAACTAACATCTAAACCGGTTAAGTTTTTAAGCTCCAGCACAACACTTTCATCAATTTTAAAACCCACCAAGCTATATGCTACGGTGCGCGGCGCCTTAACGGGTAGTAAAATCACTTGGTAAAGCTCATTATTTAATACAACAAAATTAGACTGTTCTGAGTTGTTTAATAACTCACTCATTAACTGTACTAAATCATTGCTAAAATTCTGCTGCGGGGTATTTGATGAAATTAACTTACCCGATAAATCAAGTAGTAGCATTAAATCTGCATTAATACGCTGGCTGTGGTTATATAATACACTACTAATAGTATCAGCATCGCGAGTGGCTACCGCTTGTTTAAAACCAAAATCAGAGGTCAATACTTTTGCTGCGGTGAGCAATAAGCTTTGTTTAGCGCTTAAGTATTGCTTATAAACATTTTCAGCGACATTAATATCCTGTGTGACCTTTTTTTCATTAAATTCGCTGGTTGACCACCAAAAACTAAATAGGCTAACCATTGTTGTTAGCAGCACCAAGCCAACACATAAAATAATGATGCGATTTTTTAAGCTATTAGTCATTGCGACCCTTAAACTTATTACCAAACGTGTTACGCGGTGCAGGATCTGCTGTTTGCAAGCTAAGTTGTATATTATTCGGTGTGTTTATCGCTAATGAAATAATTTTTTTCTCTTCAAGCGTCGCTTTTTGTAAAGGATTCCATGCGCTTAATTGAACAGGTAATGTCACATTTTTAAGTTCGATACGACCTTGTTCGTCACTTTGGTAAACATGCTTATTTTTTGACACATAGATATACCCAACCATTGAATCATGGATATTACAGCCTAAAACAACAATACCTTCATTATCAAATGTAATTGGCTTTTCAGGTTGTCCTGAATAAAGCTTTAATTGAAAGGGCTTTGTTGGTGAAAATGAATAAACATGATGGCGAATATTATCGCTATTAGGAAAATTAACTTGTTGACCTTGTTGGGCAATTAATAAAACCGGTGAAAATTGCTTATCCACTTGATCCATTTCAAGAATAGATAAATTATCTTGTGTCGTAACGCTGTTTGCATTTACATGCTCAACCACTGTATTGCTCAGAGGAGCGCCATACTGATCAACAAAATTAAGTGTTAGGTTAGCTGCAAATACGTTATTCGCAAATATAAGCCCGGCAACACCTAATATGTATTTAGTGATTACTAGTTGCCATGTCATTTGGCGATTCCTTGTTTTATCATCACTAATATATACCTTGAGTTCGTTTTAACCTAAGTTAATTAAAGACAGGCCCTAAATGCAAGAATAAAAGCCCAATCACTATAAATTATAGCTAAATTTTGGGCTTTTGATTCTGTTAACTTGAAAACTAATGACTAAGAATGGGAAACCAGTCCGTATTGCTCATCCAGTATCGCAATGACTTCAGCGCGAGGATCGGCAGGAATAGTTATATCGTGACCTACAATTTTACTTGCAATACCAACATACGTGTCAGATACAGCTAACATAACTGATTCTGGTAACACATAATCTTTCGCTAGTTGTTCGCGCTCCGGCATGCGGTCTTTATTAAGTAGCACATCGCTATCTGGAACATTGTTGATTAATAATTGACGGAAACCTTCTTTCGAGTTTTCTACAATTTTACCATCACGGTACGCTGCTTCATCCCAAATACGTGACGAATCTGGCGTGCCCACTTCATCAATATATATAAGCTTATTTGTGCCATTTAAATCTTCAACATAACCAAACTCAAATTTTGTATCGACAAAAATTTGGTCCAGTTTTGCTAATTCGTCACTGATTAAGCTAAAGCCTTCAACTAATAGCTTTTCATATTTGGCTACATCTTCTGGCGATTTAAAGTTAAACACACCAAGGTTGTTAATAATATTTTCACGTGTGATGTTCACGTCATCGACTTCAGGTATGTCGGTAACACCAGTAATAATACCTTTTGTTGAAGGTGTAATTAATACCTCATCAAGCTTTTGATTTGCAACAAGCCCTTCTGGTAACTCTAAACCACAAAAGTTACGCATACCTTTACTGTAATCGCGCCACATGCTGCCAGTAATATATTGACGAGCAATGGCTTCCACTTTTACAGTGCTCGCTTTGCGTACTATCCAAATATATGGGTGCGGAATATCAACAATATGATTTCCTGCCAGACCAGCCTTATCAAATAATTTAAACCAATGAGAGGCAACACTGTTCAAAGCAATGCCTTTACCAGGCACACCATTTAAACCATTTTCACCTTGCCAAATACAATCGAATGCAGAGATACGATCAGAAATAATCATAATAGCCAGCTCAGTACCTTTTGGCACTTGGTAACCTTTTTCACTGATCAAACGCGCGCTATCTTCGTCTGTTAACCAATAAACTGAACGAACTTTACCACTGTGGACAGGACCTTTGGTACGCACTGGTAAATCATCGTTTACGTCTAAAACTTTATAGCTAGTCATGCTATCTCCGAGTATATGGCATGCTCTTAAAGAGCACGTGTATGGTATTGGGGTTATAAGGAGCTAATGATAATCGAGACCGCCTAAAATCACAATTAAAGCGCAATGCGATTTAACGCAGTTTAGTTTGAATTTTATTCTCTACGTTATAAGATAACATCAAAATTCAGCAGTAATTGAATAATAATGATTGATATAGAAGAATTAAGCTTTCAATGGCAACCACAGCAAAGCAAGCCCACCTTGGCCATTCCACGCCTTCAAATAGCCAAAGGCGAACATATTTTTTTACATGGCCCCAGTGGTTGCGGTAAATCAACGCTATTATCGTTGTTAGCGGGTATAAACCGACCAACAACTGGTAAGCTGAGTATTTTTGGTTGTGAGCTTAATAAGCTCAGTAATAGTAAACGTGATGCATTTAGGGCCGATCATATTGGCTATATTTTTCAAAATTTTAACTTGCTGCCTTATTTGTCACCTATTGATAATGTCACTCTTGGGTGCCAATTTTCAAAACAACGCCATCAAAAGGCATTAACCAGTAGTCCTTCCCTCCCACTTGAAGCTGCGAGGCTTTTAAATGCATTGGGGCTAGATAACCAATTCCACCAGCAAAATGTTGCTAATTTAAGTATTGGTCAACAACAGCGTGTTGCCGCTGCCCGTGCATTTATTGGCGCTCCTGAACTCATTATTGCCGACGAGCCAACCTCAGCTTTAGATACCAATAATCGCCAATCATTTATTGCGCTGCTTTTTGCGCAAGCTCAAGCCGTTAACAGCACCTTAGTATTTGTTAGTCACGATGAAAGCTTACAGCCACTGTTTAATCGTAGTATTGATTTAGTCGCATTGCAGGAGCAAATTTAATGATTTTAATAAAGCTTGCTCTTCGTAGTTTATACAATCGCCGCGCCAGTGCATTTTTAACCTTATTCACTATCGCAATTAGTGTAATGCTGTTACTAAGTATTGAACGTGTACGGGTAGACGCAAAAACCAGTTTTAGTAATACCATTTCGGGGACTGACTTAATCGTTGGTGCCCGTACAGGTGATATACAACTGTTACTTTCGTCTGTGTTTCGTATTGGTCACGCAAATAATAGCGTTAGCTGGTCAAGCTATGAATACATTAAACACCAACGCGGCGTGAAATGGACGATTCCAATGTCACTGGGTGATAGCCATAAAGGCCAAGCAGTGCTTGGTACATCTGCCGACTATTTTAAACATTATAAGTTTGCTAAAAAGCAACCACTGAGCTTTCGCGACGGCCACGCTTTTAATCATCTAAACGAAGTTGTTCTTGGCGCACAAGTTGCGCAAAAATTAGGGTACAAACTGGGCGACAGCATTATTATCTCCCACGGTATGGGTAATACCAGTTTTCATCACCATGATGATAACCCATTTACAGTGGTTGGGATTTTAAACGCCACTGGCACGCCGGTTGATAAAACATTACACATCCCATTAGCTGCCATTGAGTTAATCCATGGTGGCACTGGCGGCCACGCTGAGCATGAGCATGAGCATGAGCATGAGCATGAGCATGAGCATGAGCATGAGCATGAGCATGAGCAGCATAGTGTTCTGATCGGTGAACCAAAACAAATTACCGCTTTTTTAATTGGCTTTGATTCCCCGCTATATACTTTGCAAGTAAGGCGTAACATAAACCAATTTAAAGCCGAGGCATTACTGGCAATCATGCCTGGCGTTACCTTACGTGAGTTATGGGAAATGCTCACAATTATAGAAAAAATCTTATTACTATTTTCGATGGTAGTGGTACTTGTGAGTTTACTTGGCATGCTAACAACCCTATTAGCGAGTCTCAATCAGCGTCGCCGTGAATTAGCAATTCTACGCTCTGTAGGCGCGCGTCCTTGGCATTTATTTACGCTGATCAGCATGGAATCGTTATTAACAACATTTTTAGGGTGCCTACTTGGGTGCGGCTTATTTTACATATTAATGTCTCTTGCTGCTGGTTACTTACAAGCGCATGCAGGTATTACAATTACTATAGCCATGCTTTCTAGCTATGAACTCATGTTGATAGGCGCTATTATGGCGGCCGGCTTTATCGTTGGTTTGATCCCAGCAACCCGCGCCTATTTTTACTCATTGTCAGATGGCATGAGCATTAAAATTTAAGAGGAACACCATGCAGTATTTTCGAAAGTTCACGCTACTGTGCTTAGTTATTTTTAGTTTTTGCTACAGTTTCAATGGTCACGCGAATGCACCAAAAGAGATTTTTTGGGAAGATTTGATCCCTAAAGGCCATGTACAAATAGACACTCAAGATCAAGCAAGTCATGAAGGAAGCGAACAAAACTGGATCCAACCAGATCTTGATGCCCCAGTTGTAAAAGAGCTTAATGGTCAATCGGTTAGCTTACCGGGCTTTGTTGTGCCACTAGAGGGCGACAGCGAAATGATCACCGAATTTTTATTAGTACCCTATTTTGGTGCCTGTATCCACGTGCCACCACCGCCACCAAATCAAATTGTCCATGTAACGATTAAAGGCGGCGTACCTATCGAAAGCTTGTACGATGCAATTGTGGTTACGGGTATTATTAGCACAGAAGGATGGAGTGGTGATATTGCCCAAGTAGGCTATAAAATTAAAGCCGTAGGCGTTGCACCATTTGAGCTATAAACTGTAAATACACAATTAAAACCGATGCCTAAACATCGGTTTTTTTTACACCTTATTTTTGGCAGTTGCTGCAATAAACTGTGCTACGTTGCCCTAATCGAATCTCAGTAAGCTCTTTTTCGCATTTCATGCATGGCTCACCTTTGCGGCCATAGACAAGTAATTGTTGTGCAAAATAACCCGGCTTACCATCACTTTGAGCAAAGTCTTTTAATGTCGTACCGCCTTGGGTAATTGCAGCTGCGAGAGTCTCTTTAATAATTGGGATCAATTGCTGATAACGTGCTAACGATACTTTACCCGCTTCACGTTTGGGGTGGATACCCGCTTTAAACAATGATTCGTTTGCATAAATATTACCAACCCCAACGACCACAGCATTATCCATAATGAACTGCTTAACGGGCACTTTTTTATTGCGAGAGTATTCATAGACTCGTTTTGCAGTGAACTCATCAGTTAACGGTTCAGGACCAAGTTTAGACAGTAGTTTATGAACCGTGTCTGGTGCTTGCCACAAACAACAACCAAATCGGCGCGGATCATTTAATCGCAGCGCCTTGTCATTACCAAAGATAAATTCAATATGATCATGCTTTTTCAGTGGCTCATTTTTATCTACAACCCGTAAGTTACCCGACATGCCTAAATGCAAAATCACGCTGCCGAGTTCACATATCAGCAGTAAGTACTTTGCCCTGCGCTCAACCGCGATCACAGGTAAGTTAGTAATCTGATAAACATCATCAGGTACAGGCCAGCGCATATTCGGATTGTGAATATTCACTTTAGTGACTGTTTGCTGCAAAATATGAGGAGTGATCCCCATCCGACTAACCTCAACCTCTGGTAATTCAGGCATACTATTTAGACTCACTAATTGGAAAATTAAAGCTCACGAACAACCCCCGCGCTGTCACGCTATCTAGTAACATTACACGTTGTGTACTTTTATCTAATAAATAATACCCCTGCGGCGCTTTGTATAATTGATACAACCAAGGTAACTGCTCACCAGCAAGCCATATCGTAGCAACACTGAGCGGAACATTACTCTTTAATGACGTAGAGGCAGGCGCAAGCGGTAACTCACTTCCTTGCCATTTATTAATCAATTGTACAATATTGCTCTGAGTTGATTGCCATTGACTCTCTGGCGCATTTTTAAATAAAGCCTGACTGCGCCACGCAGTCCCGATACGCTCTATTTTTTGATCAGGAAACTCCAGCGCTAAAATAAAGCTTTGCGCAGGCAAGAGTGTTTGTATCCCTGATTCAACAGGAACACTATTAAGCTTTTTATGAAGGCCATTAAAAAAAAAGATCATCAATAACATAGAAAATATAAGAACATTATTCCACGCTTTGCGGCTGAGCTGCATTAGGGCACTCTTCTATGTAAATTCAAGTCGTTAAAGTGTAACCAAAAAGATTAAAAAAGGGCAGTCGAATTTTCTCTGCTTACCATAAACAAGTAACTTCAAAATACTTGCTTCAGTTAACCCAAGTACTAAAAGCGCTTTAGCAAAATATTGATTGCAAATAATAGTCAATCCTTCTTAAAAACGAATGTGTTTGGTGCTAACTAGCGCTTGATATTAGCTCCCTACAACATGCTAAATTGTGAACAATGAGGTTGTTTGGGTATATTATAAAAATTCACCAATGGGGATGTGTCAAAGCACAATTACTTTGTTAGAATATCGACAAATTTTAAGGAGCTCCGTCAATGTCAATGTATGTAGTGGGTCATAAAATCCCAGATTCTGATTCTATTTGTGGTGCAATTGCACTTGCTTATTTAAAAAACCAAATCGATGAGCCTGCAATTCCAACTCGTCTTGGTGATATTTCACCTGAAACACAATTTATCCTTGATAAATTTGGCTTTGAAGCACCAGAGCTAAAATTAAGCTATGCTGGTGAAGACGTTTACATCGTTGATCATACTGAAAAAACGCAAGCACCTGATGATATTGATCTAGCCCGCGTAGTTGGTGTTGTTGATCACCATAAATTAGGTGACCTAACTAGCTCAACACCACTTGAATGTTGGATCCGCCCAGTTGGTTGTTCGAACACCATCATTAAAATGATGTATGACTTTTACAATGTTGACATTCCGAAAGACATTGCAGGCATCATGTTATGTGCCATTTTAAGTGACACGGTTATTTTTAAATCGCCAACCTGCACCACTGCTGATATTAAATGTGTTGAAGCACTTGCTGAAATCGCCGGCATTGAAGACTTTAAAGAACTAGGCATGGATATGTTCCGTGTTAAATCAGCGGTTGAAAACACTCCTGCACGTGATTTAGTAATGCGTGACTTTAAAGACTTTAATATGAACGGCCAACTAGTGGGTATTGGCCAACTAGAAGTTATTGACCTTGCTGTATTTGATGATATTAAAGCAGACCTAGAAGCTGATATTGCCAAGCTGAAAGAAGAAGGCGGACGCCACTCGGTATTTTTACTGCTTACTGACATCATGAAAGAAGGTTCACAAATGCTAATCGTATCTGATGATGCGGGCATAGTAGAACGTGCTTACGGTGAAACACCTAAAGACGGTAAAGTATGGTTAGACGGCGTACTGAGTCGTAAAAAACAAGTAGTGCCACCATTACAAGATGAGTTTGCTAAGCTGTAAGCTGTAAGCTGTAAATTCTAAAAACCGTTGTTATGTAAATAGCAACGGTTTTTTGTTGGCTGTAAGCCATTTATACAAATAAACCGAAGGAGTAAAAACTTCCATAATGCAGTTTTTTGATGCAGACAGAGAGGGTATTTTTTCGTTGGGTTTCGCGCTGCTCAACCACAACCTACGTAGCCAATTTTAACGCCGTTCAGCTTAAAACTTACAGCTTAGTGCTCCTAGCTGCTCTTAACTGACGGCTAGTCTAAAACAAAAAACCCAGCCTAAGCTGGGTTTTTAATATTCATAAAAAACTAAAATTACTTGATTTTAGCTTCTTTGAAAAGAACATGTTTACGGATTTTTGGATCAAACTTTTTGATTTCCATTTTTTCCGGCATGTTACGCTTGTTCTTGTCGGTAGTGTAGAAAAAACCAGTACCAGCTGTAGAAACTAAACGGATCTTATCACGCATGACTCAGGTCCTTAAACTTTTACGCCGCGACCACGGATTTCTGTTAGAACCGTGTCGATGCCTTTTTTATCGATAATACGCATACCTTTAGTAGTAGTGCGTAATGTTACAAAACGTTTTTCACTTTCAACCCAAAAACGGTGTGTTTGTAGGTTAGGTAGGAAACGACGTCTAGTCGCGTTTCTCGCGTGTGAACGGTGATTACCAACCGCTGGACGCTTACCTGTAACTTGACATACTTTAGACATGTCTATATATCTCCAATAACTTCGCTCGAGCTTAATTTTCCCTTAGGCCATGTATTTTGTGCCCCAGGGATAAATCGAAGGGCGCTCTTTATACAGCTTATACAGGCAAAGATCAAGTAATTGATCTTATCCAACCAGCTCATGTGTAAATTTGATAGCGGCTAATTATAAAGATCGAATGCCCTTAGGGAAAGTAAAAACTGCATTTAAATTAAACTAATTTGCAAAACAGCACTAAACTGCTCATTTTTAACACGCTAGTAATCCGAAACCGCTTAAATCAACCCTCTTTGTGCAAAAGAAACACAATTATCACCACCAACAATGATGTGGTCTAAGATATTTATATCGACTAATTGCAGTGCTTGCTGCAATTTATTCGTAATAAGCTTATCAGCTTGGCTTGGTTCAGCGATACCTGATGGGTGATTGTGTGCCAAAATAAGTGCTGCAGCATTATTTTTTAAGGCTGCTTTTAACACTTCCCGTGGATAAACAGATGCTGAATTAATTGTCCCATAAAAAAGCGTTTCTTCTTTTATTAAGCGATTTTGACTATCCAAGTACAACACCATAAATACTTCTTGCTGCAATCCTCGCAGCTCGAGTGTTAAATAGTCATACACAGATTGTGGCGAGTTAAATACTGCTTTTCGCTGGCATTGCTCCATCATGTAACGACGACTTAATTCTAATACAGCTTGTAACTGCACAAACTTAGCTGTGCCTAATCCTTTTTGTGCACAAAAATCATCAATCGATGCGTTAAATAAATTATGTAATGTTTGGTTTTGCGTCATAAGGTGCTGTGCTAACTCAACGACATTCATGCCCGGTAACCCTGTTCGCAAAAATATCGCGAGTAACTCGGCATCACTGAGCGACTTTGCCCCCTTAGCTAATAGCTTTTCTCGTGGTCGCTGATTACTCGGTAAAGAAGTGAGCTGCATTATTTCGTCCCTAAAATCTAATGTAGTCATTTAACTGTAATGCAAAAATAAAGTTTCGCCTCTAAAACGCTTAATAAAATTCAAAATTAAAAACTTCGTCCATTCGCCAAAGATTTGCTATCGTTAGCGCATATTGAAAAGAGCTTTATCAGCTTATGGCAACGTTTATGGCAGATTTAATGGCAAAGTTAGCAAATAAAAAAATTGTATTGGGGATCAGTGGTGGAATTGCCGCTTATAAGTGCGCAGAATTAGTAAGGCGCTTAAAAGATCACGGTTGTGAAATAAAAGTGGTGATGACTGAATCAGCCAAACACTTTATCACGCCACTTACCATGCAAGCCGTTAGTGGTGAGATTGTTTCTGATTCATTATTAGACCCATCTGCAGAAGCTGCAATGGGCCATATTGAGTTTGCTAAATGGGCTGATTTGATCTTAGTCGCACCAGCCACCAGCAATATAATTGCAAAAATGGCCGCTGGCATTGCGGATGACTTGCTCACAACCTTGTTACTGGCAACACCTGCCAAGGTTGCGGTTGCCCCAGCGATGAATCAACAAATGTACGCCCACCCCGCCACTCAAGCTAATCTAGCTACATTAGCGCAGCGTAACGTGGCTATTTGGGGACCTGGTAAAGGTGAGCAAGCTTGTGGGGACGTAGGTGCTGGCCGTATGCTTGAACCACATGAACTTGTAACGCTATGCACACAACCTGCACAACCGCAGCTGTTAGCAGGTAAAACGATTACAATTACAGCTGGCCCAACTCGCGAACCACTTGACCCTGTACGCTTTATTTCAAACCACAGCTCAGGAAAGATGGGGTATGCACTTGCTCAAGCTGCACTATCGTTAGGCGCACACGTAAATTTAATTTCAGGGCCTGTCACAATAACGCCACCCGCCGGTGCTAACGTGATTCAAATACAAAGTGCACAGCAGCTATTGAATGAGTCTTTACTCTTAGCCCCTCTTTCTGATGTGTTTATAGGCTGCGCTGCTGTAGCTGACTATCGCGCTAGTGCTGTTGCAGATCAAAAAATGAAAAAGCAAGGTGACGAACTCATTCTCACCTTAGTTAAAAACCCTGATGTTATTGCTGCTATTGCAAACCTTACAGAAGGCCGCCCTTACACAGTTGGTTTTGCAGCCGAAACTCAAGATGTAGCGAATTATGCTAAAGGTAAACTCAGTAATAAAAACCTCGATATGATTTGTGCAAATGATGTGTCACAAGCAGGCCTTGGCTTTAATTCAGATCATAATGCACTGACTTTATTTTGGTTAACTGAGCAAAAAGAGTTAGCTATCGAGACAAAAAGTGCATTAGCCCTGAGCGTAATGACCGAGGTTGCTAAACGGTTGTAAAAAGGCTGGAAAGAAGCTGCATAAAACATTAACATGGCCTTAATCGCTTGTTCAAAAAATAACTGGCGAGTAGTCATTAAAGCTAAGTAAATTACTATAAAGAAAGGAATGTTCATGCCTGCGACAAAAAGAAGTAATCGCAAAGAGCAAATACTACAAGCACTCGCACAAATGTTAGAAACAAGCCCAGGACAACGCATCACCACAGCCAAATTAGCTGCTGAAGTGGGCGTATCTGAAGCAGCGCTATATCGTCATTTCCCGAGTAAAGCACGGATGTTTGAAGGCTTAATTGAATTTATTGAAGACACTTTACTGTCGCGTATAAACCTTATTCTTGAAAACGAAAAAGAAACGCAAAGCCGCGTTTATAATATTTTATTATTACTATTGGCTTTTGCAGAAAAGAATCCAGGTATCACACGTATTTTAACGGGTGATGCACTTCAAGGTGAGCAGGAACGTTTGCGTGAACGCGTGCAGAGCTTATTTGAAAAACTTGAAACTCAGCTTAAACAGGTTCTACGTGAACGTAAATTGCGTGAAGGCAAAACGTTTCAAAGTGACGAGCTAACAATCGCAAACTTTTTGCTTGCCTATATTGAAGGTAAAATGAACCAATTTGTGCGTAGTGATTTTAAAGCTAAACCCAGTGCACAATTTGAAAAACAATGGCTTGAGCTGCAAAAGATCTGGCTTTAGCTCCTAGCTCCTAAAATGATCAACCTTGCGAATCTCTTCGCAAGGTTTTGTTAGGTTCACCCCTCTTTTTAAGCCACTTATCGTATCTACTCGAATTGTTTAACAAAACCGCTATGATGGGGATGATCAAACAAAAAGAGAATCAATAATGAAAGCCCAACTTTCCCTACTAAGCATTGCCCTAGTTGCAAGCCTAAATAGCGTACCTGCCCACGCAAAAGACGCGCTACAATTTAAAGATGTATTCAATTTTAAAGCAGCTAAAACAACACAGTTATCAGAAGACGGTAAAGTGCTCAGCTTTAGTGCAACACCCTATCGCGGCAATGCAACAGGCCAAGTTTATACGTTAAACAACAATAAACTACTCGCCGAAGTTGAGCGCGGCACTAAACCTCAGATAAATAAAGTCGCCAACTGGGTGGCATTCACTCAAGTTCCGACTTTGCTAGCAAAAGAAACCACCAAAAAGAAAAGTACATTAAAAAATAATCTGGTATTGGTAAGTACTGCCACTGGTGAACAACAAACTTTTGATAACGTAAAAGACTATCAGCTCTCTGATGATGGAAAGTGGTTAGCATACCGTTTAGACCAAAAAGCAGATAAAGACGATGATAGTAAAGATATTGATGATGCTAAAAATACCGATAAAACCAGTGAAATCAAACCAGATAAGAAAGATAAAGTATTTGATCTCATTGTTGTAAATTTAACAGATGCTACAACCCATACAATAAATAGTGTGTTTAGTTACGCTATTAATGCATCTGGCAGCGAGCTTATAGTCAGCCAAAGCTACCCAGATGGTAGCGATAATCAGGTGGCGTTAATTTCATTAAATAATACGTTTGAAACAAGTGTATTAATTGATGAACCAGGTGTTGTTGCAAATAAAATTGCCTGGCATCCAACTAAAAACATCGCCGCGTTCACACTGGGCAATTATGTGAATGACGATATGCGCCGTCGCGACCATCAATTAAAATTATGGCAAAACGAACAGCTTACAGATATAACCTCACCTAAAAAAAATTGGACTATCGGCAAAACAGCAAAACTGAGCTGGTCTGAAGACGGTGAGCGCTTATACTTTGAAAATCACCCTAAGTTAGCAGCTAAAGTTAAAGACAAAAAATACACGGATCAAGCCTCACTTTTTGATTACGACACGATACGTGCGCAAAAAGGTCTTAATGTGTGGCATAACAATGACGCCGAAATAAAACCTCGCGAAGAGCAACAGTGGAACGAAACCAATAAAAATAAGCATTACCAAGCGGTTTATCATCTTAATGGTAAGCGGGTCACTCAACTAAGCGACGTAGATATGCCCAATGTGGCACTAAATACTAACAGTCGTAATGCGCTACTTGGTTCATCTAATTTACCTTACCTCGAACGTATTATGTATGGCGGTTTTTTTGCAGATTACTATGCTGTAGATGTGAATACCGGCGAACAAAAAGCAATCATAAAAGATTACCCGTTTAGACCTAGCTTATCGCCAAGCGGCGAGTTTGCTGCCTACTTTAATAACAGTCAAGTGCAACTTAAAGACTTAGGTAACAATAAGGTAAGCACCTTAACAAAAGCAATAAAAGCTGTTTTTGCTGATGATAAACATGATTACCCATCAGCCCAATCAGGCTACGGATTTGCTGGCTGGTTAGAAGATAGCAGCCAAGTACTTGTGTACAGTAAATATGACGTATGGGCGTTTGATGTCAACACCCTCAAAGCAACCCAACTTACGCAAGGTAAAGAGAGTAATACGCAATATCGCATTATTAAGCTTGATAAAGAGCAAGTAGGCTTTGCTAAAAACGACACTCTTCTAGTGAGTGCCACAGACCTTCAGAACAAGCAAACCGAGATTGCCAAACTTAACTTAACTGATAATTCAATTACTAAAGTTTTAACAGGCAATAAGCGCTTTGATGTAATTAAAAAAGCTAAAAATGCTGATAAATATTTGTTTACTGAGCAAACCTATCATCAGTTTCCTGATATTTATCAAACAAATTTTAGTTTCAAAAAAGCACAGCGCGTCACTCACTTAAACCCACAAGTGGATAACTTTGCATGGGGCCAAAAACCAGAACTAATAAATTACAAAGGCTTTGATGGGGAAGACTTGCAAGGTGTGTTGATCAAACCTGCAGGCTACAAGAAAGGCGATAAAGTGCCTGTTGTTGTGTACTTTTATCGTTATATGAGTCAGCGTATGTTTGATTTTCCAAAAATGGAATTAAACCATCGCCCCAACTTTCCTATGTTTACCTCAAATGGTTATGCAGTATTTTTACCTGATATTCGCTTTGAAATAGGCCATCCTGGCAAATCATCAACACAAACGATGATCAACGCGACCCAAAAACTGATTGATTTAGGTATTGCCGACCCTGATAAAATTGGCCTGCAAGGTCATTCGTGGGCAGGCTACCAAAGTGCCTTTATGATCACCCAAACCGACATGTTCAAAGCGGTTGTATCGGGCGCACCTGTATCGAACATGACCAGCGCTTACAGTGGCATTCGATTAAAGTCAGGCCTTGCTCGTCAGTTTCAGTATGAAACAGGCCAAAGCCGTATCGGTAAAAATCTATTTGAAGCCCCTGAACTTTATATTGAAAATTCACCGGTATTTTTTGCAGATAAAGTAAATACACCTATTTTAATCATGTTTGGCGATAAAGATGATGCTGTACCATGGCATGAAGGTGTGCAGTATTACTTAGCGCTCCGTCGTGCAGGTAAAGATGCTACATTTTTACAATATGAAGGTGAACCACATCACTTAAAAAAATTCCCTAACCAAGTGGATTTCTCAATTCGTATGATGCAGTATTTTGATCATTACTTAAAAGGTAAACCAGCCGCTAAGTGGATGACCGAAGGCGAATCGTTTATTGAAGAGTAAGCTGAAGAATAAGTAGCGACTATTTACTCGTTCAAAACTAAAACGCCCAGCAAATGCTGGGCGTTTTGACGTGTGCTGTAAAGCTATCTAGCCCGCTGGCGGTTTCCACCCACTTTGGGTTTAGTATTGGCTTTTTTAAACTGACTAAACCCGGTATGACGGCTCAGTGCAGGACGCCCGCCTTTGCTTGCTTTAAGTGACTTTTCGTCACGCGTTTCTTCTGGCACTAAACAGTTAGGCCCTTTACCAATGAGCTTTGCTTTACCCATATTTCGCAGGGCTTCGCGGATCATTGGCCAACCAGCAGGATCGTGGTAGCGCAGTATCGCTTTATGTAAGCGACGTTGGCGCGCACCTTTTGGCACGGGTACTCGCTCAGTATTATTTTTAATATTACGTAGCGAGTTCATCTCAGTGTGATAAATAGTGGTTGCGTTTGCCATCGGTGATGGGTAAAAATTTTGCACTTGATCAAGTTTAAAATCATTCGATTTAAGCCACAGTGCCATATTGACCATGTCTTCATCTTTAGTTCCTGGGTGTGCGGAAATAAAGTACGGGATCAAATATTGCTTTTTACCCGCTTCTTTAGAGTACTTATCAAATAACTCTTTAAACTGATCATATGCGCCCATACCCGGCTTCATCATTTTAGATAATGGCCCGTCTTCAGTATGCTCTGGCGCTATTTTTAAGTAACCACCAACATGATGCGTTACTAACTCTTTTACATAACGTGGATCTTGTACAGCTAAATCGTAACGTACACCGGAGGCAATAAGGATTTTTTTCACCCCTTTTACTTCACGGGCTTTTTTGTATAAATCGATTGTTGGCGTGTGGTCAGTATCCATATGCTTACAAATATCTGGATACACGCACGATAAACGACGACAGGTACTCTCTGCTTTTTTACTCTTACAACGCAGTTTGTACATGTTTGCAGTAGGGCCACCTAAATCAGAAATAACCCCAGTAAAGCCAGGTACTTTGTCACGAATTTGTTCGATTTCTTCAATGATCGACTCTTGCGAGCGACTTTGAATGATCCGCCCTTCATGCTCTGTAATAGAGCAAAATGAACAACCACCAAAACAACCCCTCATGATATTGACCGATGTTTTGATCATGTCATAAGCAGGGATTTTTTCACTTCCATAGCGTGGATGAGGAATGCGCTGATAAGGTAAACCAAACACGGCATCCATTTCATGAGTTTCTAATGGATACGCTGGCGGATTAACCCAAATAGAACGCTCACCGTGGCGCTGAAACAATGCTCGGGCACAACCAGGGTTAGTTTCTTGGTGTAAAATACGCGATGCATGGGCATATAACGGCTTGTTAACGCTTACTTGTTCGAATGCTGGTAACTTAACATAGGTTTTTTCCCACGGCTTAGGGCGCGCTGGTTGAATGGTAATTGGCTTAGCAGCTTCCGCTTTTAAATCGATGCCTGCTTGTTTAAATTCACTTTTACCACAACCAACATCATCTGCGCCGTACGGATTAGGGATCGGATCAATCTTGCCTATTTTATCAATTGCCGTTGAATCACTACCACGCCAACCCGGAAGCGGCTCTTTACGTATAACTGCAGTACCACGAATATCTTGAATCGTATCCATTGTTTCGCCTGCCGCTATGCGGTGCGCAACTTCAACTAAAGGACGTTCAGCATTACCATAAATAAGAATGTCAGCTTTGGCATCAAACAAAATACTACGTCGTACTTTTTCTTGCCAATAATCATAATGAGCAATACGACGAAGGCTGGCTTCGATACCACCAATAACGATAGGAATGCCTTTATAGGCTTCGCGGCATTTTTGAGAATAGATCATAACTGCGCGATCTGGGCGCTTACCACCAATATTACCTGGCGTGTAAGCATCATCATGGCGCATACGCTTTTCAGCTGTGTAACGGTTGATCATCGAATCCATGTTACCGGCTGTCACACCAAAAAATAGATTCGGTCTGCCAAGCTCCATAAAGGCATCTTTTGACTGCCAATCAGGCTGGGCAATAATACCCACTCGAAAGCCTTGCGCTTCAAGTACTCGACCAATCACTGCCATACCAAAACTAGGATGATCAACGTAAGCATCGCCACTAATTATGATTATATCGCAGCTATCCCAGCCAAGTGCATCCATCTCTTTGCGTGTAGTTGGTAAAAATGGTGCTGTGCCATAACACTCGGCCCAATATTTTGGGTATGAGAATAAGGCTCGTTTGGCTTTAAGTGCGCTCATGAATTAATGACCAATTGCTTTAAAAAAGGTCGCAAAGTATACCCGAATTAATTACCAAACGATATTAACGATTTACTTCACAGTCCCAACTAATACAACAATACTATTTGGGTCTGTTTATCTTTTGAGGTTGAATTTCAAGCGGTGTGTTTAGTTTTCAAGCAAGGCGGAGCCGATGTAATGTAGTTGCTCCCCATAAATAGGCGATATCGCAGCATAAATGCCAAACACGCGCTGCCCGAAGAGTTCTGCCTAGGGCGATTAACTCTTTGTTACTTCCATGGATGTAGGTAAGGGGCGTAAGCAGGGCGCAGAAACTTTGCTCGATTTTGACTTATTCTCACATGGATGTGAGCCAGTAGAATAACGCAGGAGCAGTTATCGAGCCCACTCGATTCCAAACCTCACGCCGCGATTAAATCGCCCCTAGATTGAACAAATTTCAATCCACAAAGGTCAACAACCCCTAACTTTTGCTCTCAAAGTACTGAATAAGTTGCGCTTCAGGCATCGGCTTAGCATACATAAAACCTTGTACTTCATCACAACCAAGCTCCCTAAGTAAATCAGCCTGCTCCTGTGTTTCAACGCCTTCTGCAATTGTTTTCAACCCAAGCTGCGCACCAAGAGCGACTACTAATGCTGCAATGGCTCCTGAATCTTTCTCCGGGAGATCTTTTATAAATGTCCGATCGATTTTCAACCGATCTATTGGCAGCTTTTGTAAATAACTTAATGAGGAAAAACCAGTACCAAAGTCATCTATAGCAACTTGAATGCCAAACTCTTTCAATTCTTGCAATGTTTCTATCACGGCATTCATTTCATCCATGACGACACTTTCGGTCACTTCTAGCTCTATATTTTTAGGCTTCACATGATACTTTAATAATGTATTTTTTACCTGCTGGGCAAAACCTTTTACTTTAAATTGCGGGACAGAGACATTAACAGCAATACAGATTTCTACCCCTGTTGCTTCTAAGCGTTTTTGTTGCATACATGCTTGCTCTAATACCCATTGGCCTATGCCAACAATTAAACCAGCGTCTTCGGCGAAAGGTATGAAGATAGCAGGAGAGATATAATTCCCCTGACCTGAAGGCCAACGTAACAAAGCTTCACAACCAATAAGTGCTAAATCATTGAGTGTGAACTGTGGCTGATACCACACCTCTAATTTATTATGCTCAAAATCTTGGCGAAGTTGGCGAATAATACCTAAACGCCATGCCATTTGCTCTTCCATATCAGGTGTATAGCACACCGCAGTGTTATACTTACCTTTTTTTGCTTGGTTAAGTGCTATATAAGCAAGCTTTAAGGTTTCAATACCGATTGCTTGAAAATCTTTTTGCTCGCAAATGCCAATTTTGAACGTGACAGGTAAAATATGTTCTGCGGCTGCAAAAGGTAAATTTAAATTATCATAGAGCTCAGTTTGGTCAAACCCCTGCTGCTCGATTAAAAAGCCAAATACATCAGCTCCAATCCGCGATAATAATTTAGCTGCTGGGTACTCTTGTTTCAAACGTTCAACAATCGCAACAAGTAAGTTGTTTCCAACTTCCTGCCCCAAACCATTATTTATATCAGAAAAATGCGCTACATCAATCAGCACAAACACATGATCATTGTTAGTTAAGCGGTGATATTTTTCTATTTGCTCAGTAAAGTAGGTACGATTAGATAGCCCTGTTAATACGTCTTTAAACGCCGCATCTCTGAGGTTATTAAACAGTCGCACGTTATCTAAACCGACACTGACGTTAGTAAGAAATATTTCAGCAAATTGCAGCTGAGCATTACTCGGCTGGCTAACATACTCAAGATAAATTGCAGCTTGGCGGCTTTTACTTTTCAGTAATAAGGTCGTATCGTGCTTTGTATGTTGGTGTTCTTCATATTCAAAACAGTTTTGCACTTGTAAAATAATGCGCCCATTATCAAGCTGCTCAATACCTTGACTAAAAAAAGCACTAAACTGAGTACTCCCCCCGAGCACGCTAATACGATTACTATCATCAAGCGTGCCACATACAACCCCTGTTGCCTCACAATCAAGAATGACACTAAGCTGTTTAATTACCGCCATGGTAAATGCTTTAATATCAGTAAAGCCTAAAATAGCTTTAGAAGCACATAAAATATTATTTAGGGCTTTGCTTTGGGCTTCTAGCTGACATACCTGTTCATAAGAGCGGATTGCAGTGATTAAAGATGTCACTAACTTGCTGCGAGTTAGCTCAGTTTTTGTTTTATAATCGTTAATATCATATTCACGAATCACCTGTTCTTCAGGTGCATATCCAGGCTGCCCTGTACGTAATATAATGCGCACGTTATGGTTTTTTAGTGTTTCACGCACCTCTTTAACCATTTTTAAACCCGCATCATCAGACTCCATAACAACGTCAAGAAGTAACACTGATACATTAGGCGCTTTGCTTAATACTTCTATACCTTCCACTGCTGAATATGCATGATGAAAGCGCAAACCCTTTCCCCAAAATTCAACCCCAGAAAGAGCCAGCTTCGTCACTGAATGTATTTCTGGGTCGTCATCTACAATTAAAATATCCCAAAACTCTGTAGGCACAACCTCATTTAGAGGTTCATCTTGATGATTAAAAAACAAAAAATCACTGTGCTCTGACGTCATTTTAAATCCTTCAGTTTCAAATACGGTGTACAGTTAAAGGGTTAAGATCGAACCAATGTTGACTCACAGCGTATCATTACTTAGCCTGTAGCTCATAATTATTGATTAATATTGGTAAATAGCATTTTACATATTATAGTCGAAGTTCAGCAGCTTGATACTCGTATAGCTTAAATATATTTAAGGAATAATTATTAAAGTCATAAAAAAAATTACCCAATTTATTTTTGTTATTTGTATGCTGTTATTGGTATTAGGGCTAGTACTGCCACAACAGTATCAAGTAAATAAAAGCATAATAATTCAAGCTGAACAGGTGATTATTGAACCATATATAAATGACTTTTCAAAGTGGCAACTATGGTCTCCTTGGGAAGCCGTGGACCCGAGCATTATTTTTGATGTTTCAAACCCTAGTTCAGGTGTGGGTGCCCATCAATTTTGGCAGAGTAACTGGGGGTTCGGTGAAATGACAATCACCAACATTACACCATCAACAATTCATTTAAATATTTTATTTAATGAAGAGCATATTGCCACGGGGACTATTAATTTTACACGCAAAGCCAATGATAATTTAATCTCTTGCACTTTACTTGGCGAAGTAACAACACCTATATTAGGTGGATACTTAGCGTTAATAAGTCAGTATATTCTTACTAATACCGTTGAACTTGGGCTCAACAATTTAAAAACTGTCGTGCAACTACAGACGATACAAGACATTGAGGTCAAGAATGACAATACAAGCAGCACAGGCGAAAATTAACTTAGCTCATATAATTGAGTCAAAGCTTGGTTGCCCAATACGTAAGGCAAGCACGGTTCGAGTTTCACAAAAAAGTGAGGATAGCTACGGACCGCAGGGACGTCCCCCTTTGGCTTATCACGTAAATAGTGAAGATCCAATACTTACTCGCGCCCAACATCGTCAACAGCTATTACTGGTAAATCAACAGCAAAATATCGAAGCAATTATGGCTATGGCAATGAGCTTTTGCCCTGATGTAACCTGTAAAGGGCAGCCGGACAGCGACTGGGTTGAGCGCTTTATCGCACTCTGTGAAGATACATCGAACGAATCAATGCAAAAACTATGGGCCAAAATTTTAGCCGGTGAAACGGTATCTCCGGGCACTTTTTCAATTAAAAGCCTACAAACGCTAAAGCAAATGACACAACGAGAAGCCGATGCGTTACAAAAATGTACTGCGATCTGCGGTTTTAATGAAAAAGATAATAGCCATTTAATTCTACTTGGTTTTTATAAAAAGCCGTCGTTATTTGATTTACTTCGTAAAGGTAACAAAGTATCACTCAACCTTGGTAGAGCGGGTATTAGCTTTCCTGACATTCTGACTTTAATGGATATCGGCCTAGTTTATCGAAAAGAGATTGAATCCCCGGCACTCAAAGCAGGGCATGAAATGAACTTAGCGTTTTTAACGCAACGAGTAATCCTTAAATCTAAAAGCAACGATCTCGTTCTTAGCTATTACAAGTTTACACAAACTGGAGATGAGTTAAGAAAATTAATAAATATGCCTATTAATAAGGGCTACAAAAATTTGTTAAATACTGCGCTTGATGAGGAGTTTGATGTAACGTGGCATTCGAAAAAATAATGCCACGTTAAAATTTTAATCCCTAATGAGATTAAAAATGAATTTGAATACCTGCAAATGGACCTGAGGCGTCGATATTAGTATATACGTTATCAATATCATCAAGCTCAATGACCATTGAGCGATAGCCCGCTTTAATATCCATATCAACCGCTAAGTTATCAAGTAGCGCCCATGCAATACCAGCTTGGTAATCTTGCACTTTACTGTCATCGATTGCTAATAAGCTACCCTCGAAGAAAACACTAAGCCCCGTTAACGGTAAGCCTACTTCAGCACGACCGTAAACCAATGGTACAAAACCTGAGAAATCTATTTTTTCAGTGACTTGTACATCATTAGCATTCGAACTATCAGTACCGCTTACTGTAATTTCACCATCAAACTGCTTCGCGTTTATACCTAAATCGATAGATACCAAGTCATTATCAAAAATTTCGTAGTAAAGAATATAGTCGATGTGCGATAAGTCACTCATCGTACTTGCGACTGTATTATTTCTATATGTTGTGCCATTAAATTCAAATGCTGTATCGAGCGTAGTAGAACCATTTAGCTCCAGCTCTGTATACTTTAATTTAATATTTGGCACTAATGGCACAGGATGCTCAAGCGCTGCGTAGTAACTAACAAAAGTTTCATCTTCAAAATTAAAGTTTTGTGCTGTATTACCTTTGTCAGCAAAACTACCTGAATTATCAGATTGCCAGCCATCAACACCAACGTATAAACCCAATATGGTATCTGCGTGGGCAACAGGTGCTAAGAAAGCCATCGAAAGGGCGGCAGCTAAACAGTACTTTTTCATGTTTTATCCTTGCGCTAAAAGTTCGCTAAGTTCGATAAGAGCCGCGTTGGCTCTAGATATGTAATTTGCCATCACTAATGAATGGTTTGCAACAAAACCAAAACCATTACCATTTAGAATAACCGGACTCCAAACAGTTTCTTGGGTTGCCTCAAGCTCGCGAATAATTTGCTGCAAGCTAACACGTGCATTTTTTTTCTCAAGTACATCAGCAAAGTCGTATTCTACCGCTTGCAAAAAATGTAATAAAGCCCAAGTTGCGCCTCGTGACTCATAAAAAACATCATCAATTTCCCACCACGATGTTTTAACCTGACTTTGTAACGGAGCATACGTTGCTTGATGTGCCTCTTTATCTCCGGCTAAATCTGTATTTAAACGCTCTTGCCCAACACTTGCACTTAAACGTTGGCTTAAACTACCTAAACGTTTTTCAGCTTCTTTTAACCAGCCTCTTAAGTTATCAGCGCGAGAATAAAACTGGCTTTCACGCGCATTTTGATCTGCAATTTGTGAACGGTAGACCAATAAAAAGTCGATCCCTTTTTGGTATTCGCTTTCTGCGCTTGGCCATGCCCACGCTTCAGAGCTAATATTAAATTGTGGCTGCGCTTTTTTTAATGCTTCATGCTCTGTTGATTGTGACTGCGAACGACTAAAATCTTTACGCATTGAGAGCGCTAAATCGCGGCTCATTTCTAATGCACCATACTCCCACGCTGGCATATTATCCATAAGCACACTCGGCGGCATCATATCATTCGATAAATACCCACCTGACTTATTTAATAATGTACTTGTAACTTCAATTAATGACGTTGTGGTTGTATAACCTGTAACAAACTTTTCACCACGTTGTTGTGCTTGCTGCTTTGCGTGTGTAATTATGTCAATACGGGCTGGTTCAACGCTCCAATAAACTGCCGTCGCATAAAATAAAATAAACACGAGTATCAGCGCACTGATAATTTTCCCTTTGTGTTGTGACATTTAACCTCCTAATGATGCATATGGTGTTGTTTAGACTGCTCAGCTTGTTCTGCTTGGCTCTCTAACGAAACCACTTTTGCCTGAGTGAAAACACGGTTACCGTCGCTAAAATATAGCGTGAGTTTAAGTTCTTGCCCTACTTTTAATGGCTCTTTTGGTTCAAATACCATTAAATGATAACCGCCCGGTTTAAAGTCGATTTGTGAATGAGCTTTAATTTTTAATGAATCTACTTTATTCATTTTCATCATGCCATTAACGTGTTGGTGCTCATGAACTTCTACACGGCCTAAATTTTCAATACTCGCCTTGGTAAGTGTTACTGCGTTATCGCCCTGATTAACCAAGTTAAAATAACCGACACTCGATTTACTCGCAGGTAGAAAAACCCTTACTTGTGCGTTATTTACAACAATATGACTGTCAGTATCGTGATGGTGTTCTGCATGTGCAATAACAGGTGAGGTGTATAGGCTAATCCCTAAAAGAGCACTAGAGAGTGCTGTAAGTAATGGCTTAAGAGTCATTTCAATCCTTGTTACGATAATCATTTTATTGACTAAATTTAGCATAATTGTGAAAAAATAGTCAGTAAAATTAGTATTTAGGTGGTTGTTAGGCCACCTTTTTATTATCAGAAACAAGCCAACATAAAAATGCAATGAGTAGTAACGGCCAAGCAATCATTAATGAACCAAATAATAACGCAATGAGCAATCCTAAAGAGACTGCAATACCAGCACCTAACAGCCCCACACCAACCAATGCGATACATACAATAACTGCTAGCACGGCTAAAAGTGCGCCTACGAGCTCAATACCTATCCAGCTGAGATCGGTGAACCATAGCGGTAATTGCCATGAATCAAACTGCATAATCTCAAATGGACTTGATGTCATAAGTAACAAAATTAATAGACAAACTGCAACAATCTTCATGGCACTCTCCTAATATACTTTACTTTCTAAGCAACAATGGGCAATTAAATAACCTGCACCTATGACTAATGGAAACTGAATAAGCATTAAGATAGTAACCAATCGAGTAACCCACACAGGTAGATCTAATCGTCGTGCTAACCCACTACACACTCCTGATATTTTTTTATTTAATGGGTCTTTATACCAACGTTTTTGACTATTATAAGTATTCATAACAACACTCCTAAGCTGACTTTTTAACTTTAATTTTTAACGCTGCAAGCTCTTGCTCTAGTGCATCATTTTTAACTAATGCATCAATTTGATCGGCTGTTGTATTTTGATTAGCCGAATCAGTGATTTCATAAGCCTCAACCTGCGCTTCAATCGCATCAACACGACGCTCAATAACATCAAAACGTGAAAGTGCATGCGCTACTTTTTCACTGTTTAATTGATGATTTACACGCACTCTGGCATTCACCACGTTATGTACTTGCAGCAAGCTTCTTTGCTTTGCTTTAGCCGCGCCAAGCTTTTCTTGCAAACGCTGAGCGTCATCTTGCAATTTTTCTAGCGAGTCGGTCAGTTTAACTAACTCAGGCTCAATTGCCGCTAAATCAGACGCTACTCGCTGCTTTTCTTTGAGAGCCGCAGCCGCCAAATCATCACGGCCTTTACTTACCGCGATTTCCGCTTTTTCCTGCCATTGTGTAATACTGTTTTGTTTTTCTGTCTGCTGACGTCTCAATACTTTTTCTTCACACAAAATTGCCGCAGCAGTTGCTCGGCACTCACCAAGCGCTTGCTGCATTTCTTGAATAAGCAAGTTTAAGAGCTTTTGCGGATCTTCTGCTTTATCTAGCGCAGCTACTATATTTGATTGAATCAGATCACTTACACGATTAACTAAGCCCATGACTTTCTCCTGTTGATTATGGGTGATTACCACTTAATGATTCCAAGACTTGTGCCATGTTATTCGAATAAAATAAAAACCAAATAATATCAAAAACTTAAATAAAAAAATAACAATTTAAAATGACTTTGAGCTGAATATTAAATGGTTAAAAAAACTAAAATAGTTGCTTTTTAACCATAATTTAGGATCAAAAAAAGCCACTAAAAAGTGGCTTTTATAATCTACTAATTACGGTATTAAATTAGTGATTTACTGCGGCACAAAACTTAACGCCTTATCCATCACAGATAAATCAGCTTGTTTTCCGTGGCCATTTTCCGATAAATGACGTCGAAAGCCACGGGCACCAGGTTGGCCCTGAAAAATACCCAGCATATGGCGCGCAATATGCCAAAAGTTGGCACCTTGCTGCATCTCAGATTCAATATAATCATACATTGAACGCACTACATCATGGCGTGATTGAGTGAAATTACCGTCACCGTAAATCTTTTCATCAACTTCGCTGAGTATAAATGGGTTACTATATGCTTCTCTGCCAATCATAATACCATCAACATGAGCAAGGTGTGCTTGACTGTCAGCAATCGTTTTAACACCACCATTTAAACTTAAATGTAATTGCGGGTAGTCTTTTTTTAGCTGATAAACACGTGGGTAATCAAGTGGCGGTACTTCACGGTTTTCTTTAGGGCTTAAGCCTTTTAACCACGCTTTTCGTGCGTGAATAATAAAATCATCACAACCAACATTATGACTGGCCTCAATTAAAGCACATAAGAATTCATACGAATCTTGCTCATCAATACCTATACGGGTTTTAACTGTAACAGGGATATTAGCCTGCTCTTTCATTGCAGCTACGCAATCAGCAACAAGTTGCGGTTCACCCATTAAACATGCACCAAAACGACCATTTTGAACACGATCTGACGGACAACCCACATTAAGATTAATCTCGTCATAGCCACGCTCTGCGGCTAATTTTGCACACTGAGCAAGTGCTTTAGGATCTGACCCGCCCAACTGTAAAGCAACCGGTCCTTCATGCTCATTGAAATGCAGATAATCACCACGGCCAAATAAAATAGCACCCGTAGTTATCATTTCAGTATACAACACTGTGTGCTTTGTCATTTTACGATGAAAAGTACGGCAATGACGATCAGTCCAATCAAGCATAGGAGCAACGGATAGCTTTTTAGAAATCAAAGGTTTACCTATAAAAATAAAATTAGAAATTAGTGTAAACACTAAGGGAAATAACTGGTGATTTTTGAGGATTATACAAGAATTAAAAAGGTAAATAAAATTAATTTATAACCTACGATTGGACAGATAGTTGTTTTAATCTCGCAATGATCAAATTAAAATACTGCAAATGCAGTTACCTCTGATAGTTTGAAACAAAATCAATAAACAATCGTATCTTGAGAGGTAATTGTTTTTTCGCTGGATAGAGTAAATGAACTGGTCGTGGGTTAGGTTCTTCTCCAATTAATATTCTAATCAAGGTGGAATTATCTAGGTTCTCTTTAAGCAGTGAAGATGGTTGAAGAATTATTCCTTTACCTTGGCAGGCTGCAACTCTTAAGCAATTACCACTATTACTCACAAATTTACTATCTTCAATCCGTAATGATTCTATTTGAAATTCTCTTTTCAACCTAGAGTGTGTTTGCCAAGGTTTAAATCCCAAAAATAGATGTGCTTCAAGATTATTAATGTTATTTGGTATACCAAAATCTTTTAAATATGCAGGAGAAGCACAAAATATGAGTTGTTGCTCATCGACTTTTTTAGAGATATAAGATGCATCCTTTAACTCACCGACCCTAAAGGTCATATCAAAATCATCCAACAGTACATCAGACAATGAATCCGAAAGCTCTAAATCAATATGAATATCAGGATACTTATCCATAAAATCACTAATGAGATAAGTTAGCTGGTATGTGCCATACGTCACAGGAGCATTTATTTTTATGCGACCTTGAGGCTCCCCTGAAAAATATTCCATCTCATGCATCAGTTGTTGATATTGTGCAGATAACTTTGCCGCTTTACTCAAATACAACTCACCTGCCTCTGTTAGTTTTTGACCTCGTGTACTCCTACTCAAAAGCTTTACATTCACCTCTTTTTCTAAAAAATTAATGTATTTACTTACCATCGTTGGTGATAACTCAAATTCATTAGCAACTTTAGAAAAACTCTTTTCCCGACATACCGCGATAAAAATATTAATTGCTTTTATTCTATCCACTATGAACCCTCAGTTAAAGCTGTTAACACCTAATCACTGTTAATCATTCCATGCTAGCAAGATAGACTAGCCACGTAAACTAGTAGGAGTAAGAATGAACACATACTTAATAAGCTTTTTTATTTTATCTTTGATAACGGTTTTAAGCCCAGGTCCAGCGGTATTATTTACAATTCACAACACGCTGAATTATAAGTTAACTAAAACGTTTTTGGGTATTTTCGGGGTCGCTACTGGAATTTTTTTTGTGGCTGCATTTGCAACGTTGATCCTTATTTTTGCAGCAAATACATTAAACTTTGCTCTTCTGGTAACTAGCGTTACTGGCTCACTGTATTTTTTCTATCTATCATTTAACAGTTTGCAAACGAGCGTACCAAAAGAGCATAAAAAAGACGTACAACTTAATTCATTTAAGCATGGAATACTGATCAGCTTATTGAACCCTAAAGCGCTTGCCTTTTGTATTTTTATATTTCCTTTATACCTAGATACTAAAACAATTAGCTTTCACAAACCTGCTCTCTTATCACTAATATTCTCATTCAATGTGATTATTGTGCACAGCATATATACATACGTTTTTACACGTATAGCAAAATCAATTGACCTTAAAAAGCTCACTTATATCTTTAATAAAATATCAGCTGCCCTATTTTTTACATTCGGTGTTTTGTTAATAAAACAAACTATCGAAAACACATCTAATTTATTCACTTAAGAAAACAGAGGTAACTATGATCGACTTATATTACTGGACTACACCTAATGGTCACAAAGCTACAATGGTGCTTGAAGAGCTACAATTAGCATATAACATTCACCCGATAAATATTAGTGAAGGAGAGCAATTTTCAGAAAAATTTTCAAGTATCAGTCCAAACCAAAGGATCCCTGCAATCGTTGATAACTCGCCAAATGATTGTGATAAAAGTATAAATATTTTTGAGTCTGGTGCAATTTTACAATATTTAGCTGAGAAAACAGGTCACTTAATAGGAAATACAACTGAAGATAAATACAAAGTAATTCAGTGGTTAACTTGGCAAGTTGCTGGACTTGGACCAATGGCAGGGCAAAATCATCATTTTAGCCATTATGCTACTGAAGAAGTACCTTACGCAATAAAGCGATACCAGAATGAGACAAGCCGTTTATATAGTGTTATGGACAAACAATTAGCATCTACTGAATACCTTGCAGGTACTTTCTACTCTATTGCTGACATAGCGTGCTTTCCTTGGATAAGAATTCATGAATATCAGAACCAAGATATTTCTAACTTTAAGCATCTAGAACGCTGGCTGAAAGCAGTAAGTAAAAGGCCTGCTACGATTAAAGCATTAGAAGTAGCTAAAAATATCAACACAAAACCAACTGTAAATGAGAAGGCTTCAAGTTTATTATTCAACCAAGTTAAGGTGACTACACCACATCAAAATAGCGAGAAATAAACATGATCAAATTATATGAATTAGCAGGTAAAAACAACGTCATTTTTAGTCCTTATTGTTGGCGAGTACGTTTAGCGTTATTACATAAAGAATTAGATTTTTTAAGTGTAAAAACAGCATTTACTGACATACAAAAAATATCTGACAGTAAATTTAAAACAGTTCCAGTTATCCATGATGGAAACGTAAATATGAACGATTCTTTTAAAATAATTGAGTATTTGGAGGCTAACTATCCTGAAAAACCCTCATTATTTAGTTCTAATGAGGGACGTGTTTTATCAATTTTTATTGAAGCATGGGCAAATTCTTTACATTCAGACATAGCGAGAATGGCAATTGGAGATATACATAGCCACTTGCAAGATCAAGACAAACCTTATTTTAGAAGAACACGGGAAAGTTTCTTCGGCAAGAAGCTAGAAGATGTTCAACAAGAAAATTACGATACAGCTAAAGAAAGTTTTCTCTCAAAACTCAGTGTACTCGAAAAATATTTAACCAAAACAGAATTTATCGGGGGAGCTAGCCCACTATACCCAGATTTCATTGTTTTTGGCAGCTTACAGTGGTTATTTACAACTAGCCATACATTTGAGATTAATGAGTTAAGTAGCAACTGCAAAAATTGGTTTTTAAAGATTAGTCAGATTTATGTTATTCAGGGTTGAGGAGCTTAATCTGAAAGTACATAGCATTGATGAACTAGCGGAATAATGCTAACTGAGTCTAAATGAATATTACATACAGGAAATGTGATAACAGAACAAACTAAAATATTTCAACAGCTACCACCATTGGAGATGAATAATGATTACTAGAAAATGGACTGCACCAATACCCACATCTAAGCGTGATGAATATATAGATTATATAATGCAAACTGGCTTTGCAGATTATAAGAGTACAAAAGGTAATATAGGTGCGTTTTTAACGCTAGAAGAAAAAAACAATAAACTTTATTTTACAACACTGACTTTTTGGGACTCTTATGAGTCGATTAAAAATTTTGCAGGTGAAAATTATCATCTGGCAAAATATTACCCTAAGGACGATGATTTTCTTATTGACAAACCCAAGTATGTTGAACATCAAGAAGTCGTTTATGGTAATAGTGAGGCAATAAGGATGGACACATGAAAATAAGAAAAGCAGGTCAAGCAGATAAATCCCAAGTTATAAAAATAGTTGAGAGGCTTGCTGATTTTGAAACTCCATACTGGAGAACTGATAAAGAAATTGTAAAGGGTGATTTGAAAGTTATTGAGGCTTACTTTAATAAACGTCAATCAAACCAGTATTTGTATGTCGCAGAGCTAGAAAGCAAAGTAGTCGGCATTTTATTTGTAGAAACAAGACAAGACTTTTTTAACAATAAAAGTTTATTGCATATTTCTATTTTGGCCGTTCCTAAATTTCATGAAGGACTTGGTATTGGCTCTAAACTACTTAAATATTCTGAAGAATTTGCTCGAGAATTGAATATTACAAATATTAGTTTAAACGTTTTTTCCTCTAATCAACATGCAAGAGACATCTATATAAATAGAGGTTTTAATGAAGAAACAATATTTATGCTTAAAGAAGTATAAATTAAAACACGATAGGTAGCCTGTAGATAAACCTTAATTATTCACAGGCTTAACATTATCCCTTTTTGTCCCTTATTAAAACGAACAAAACACTAAACCCTTGAATTAAAATAAAAATAACCATTCAATCGCATCCATCAAGCATCGGGGCCACAGAAAAGCGTCTATTCAAAGTAAAATCCTCAGGTAATTAATAACAGTTAGGGCTAAATAAAAGCCCCACATTTTACATAAATGCAGGGCTTCCATCAATCTTAAGCATTCAAATCAAAAAACATCGATCACAAACTTATGAAAACACCTGCAACCCGAAGTAATGAGCAATGCCATCTAATATATTCGTAACGGCAACAGATGTAAGAATCAATCCCATGATCCGACTAATAATGCTCGCGCCGCTATCACCTATTAACTTATGAACATGAGTCGCCAGCAATAATAAAACTAACACCACCGCAAGTACTGCAAGCATGACAGCTGAAGTAATTGATTGTTCGACCCACGTATACTCATTATTACGTGTCATAAGCACAGCCCCGAGCATTGCCCCAGGGCTAGCAATTGACGGAATTGCCAAAGGAAATATAGCCGTTGCCGTACTATCTCTCACACTTTTGATTTCGGTTTCAGGCTTACTTTCACCAAAAATCATAGATAGTGCAAACAAAAGTAGGACAATACCACCTGCAATCTGAAAAGCAGACAGTGGAATTTTGATTGCATTTAAAAGCAGCTCTCCCGCCAGAACAAAAAACAACAATACTACTGCAGAAACCGCAACAGCCTTGTAAGCTACTTTACGCTTAAACTGCTCACAGTCGCCACGCGTAGTAGCAATAAAAACAGGAACAGTGCCAATTGGATCGATAACCGCAAAAAAGAAGATAAATATCGCTAATAATTCATTCATTGCTAGACTTCCTAGAATAAAACTGTCTAATAAAAACGCTGCAAGTACAACACAGTATGTTAGTATATCACGGTAGCGTAAGGATAAGAGAATGATGAATATAGAGTCACTCGTTAGTAAAGCAAAACAAGTATGCGACAATCGTGGCGCCCGATTTACACCGATCCGTGAAAAAGTATTTCGCCTACTGGCTAGCGCCCAAGGCGGCGTTGGGGCTTATGATTTATTAGAACAACTTAAAATCACTGAGTCAGGGGCTAAACCTGCGACGATATATCGTGCATTAGACTTTTTAGCAGAACTAGGCTTTATCCACAAAATTGAAAGTACTAACGCATTTATGCTGTGTCATCATTTTGACCACATTCATCCTGTACAACTTTTAATATGTGATAAGTGCGGTTTTGTCAAAGAGTTACACTCAACTGTGATTTCACACGAACTTAACAGTCTTGCCGCCGAAAGCGAATTTACTGTATCAGGGCAAACAATAGAAGCCCATGGTATTTGTGGTTCATGTAAGGAATAATTAAGTGCAGAGCTCAAATTAGCCGCTACACTTTAATTTATAACAGCAGTATAAACTGCCAACTCAAGGGATAAGTAACAATGAATGTAGAGTTCATCAATCCTTTTTTAACGTCTCTGTTAAATGTACTAGGTACAATGGCTCAAACCGAATTAAAACCGGGTAAGCCTAGAATTAAAAAAGATGAAGTTGCCTGTGGTGATGTTTCAGGTTTAATAGGTATGGTAGGCCCGCAAACTAAAGGTTCATTTTCTATTACCTTTGATGAAAGCTTAGCGCTGACTATTATGGAACGTATGCTAGGTGAGCGCCCTGACTCAATTGACGAAGAAGTAACTGACATGGTTGGTGAAATAACCAACATGGTTACCGGTGGTGCAAAAAACCTACTGGGTGAAAAAGGTTATGACTTTGACATGGCCACACCTATAGTTGTATCTGGTAAAGGCCATACTATTACGCATAAAAGTGATGGCGCAAAAATACTCATCCCATTCACCTCTGATGCAGGTAATGCAAATATTGAAGTCAGTTTCGATAAAATATGAGTTGGTTACAAAAACAACTGGTTTTGAAGCCTCGCTCTCGAGGCTTTCATATTATTGATAATGAAATACTCACTCAACTCCCTGAAATCTCCCATTATAAAATTGGCTTACTCCACCTTTTTATTCAACACACTTCTGCCAGCTTAACGATTAATGAAAATGCTGATCCTACCGTACGTATGGATATGGAGAGTCATTTCAATAAGTTTGTACCCCAGTGCCAACCTTATTATCGTCATGATTATGAAGGCGATGACGATATGCCAGCACATATCAAAAGTAGTACCTTAGGGTGTGAGCTTACAATTCCTATTAATCAAGGATGTTTACAATTGGGGACATGGCAAGGCATTTATTTAGGTGAGCATCGCGACCATGGCGGCACAAGAAGACTTATAGCGACACTGCAAGGGCAAGTTTAAAGCCATCAGCCATCAGCCATCAGCCATCAGCCATCAGCCATCAAGAAAAGCATACAGTTCTTTAAGGTTTAAGATAATTTACTTAATAGGATATTTTGATTTGTTTAATAAACATTGGAGCGGTACACGAGGCTCGAACTCGTGACCTCGACCTTGGCAAGGTCGCGCTCTACCAACTGAGCTAGTACCGCTTTATAAATTGTATTTTTAAAAATAATTCAACTTCTTATGGTTAGAAATTGGAGCGGTACACGAGGCTCGAACTCGTGACCTCGACCTTGGCAAGGTCGCGCTCTACCAACTGAGCTAGTACCGCATTAATTTTTAAATCACTCTAATTTCTTTGGTTAGAAATTGGAGCGGTACACGAGGCTCGAACTCGTGACCTCGACCTTGGCAAGGTCGCGCTCTACCAACTGAGCTAGTACCGCATTAATTTTTAAATCGCTCCAATTTCTTTGGTTAGAAATTGGAGCGGCACACGAGGCTCGAACTCGTGACCTCGACCTTGGCAAGGTCGCGCTCTACCAACTGAGCTAGTGCCGCATTTAAATAGTCAGTAATTCGTCCGTTGTCACGCGACTAGTCGCAGTGAACGTTCAGGCAACTGAGCTAGTGCCGTACTACATGTTTATTTCAAGCAACTTAAACACACTAACCCCGCAGGGGTTATCGTCTTAAGCGGGGCGGGATTCTACAATAATTCCATGTGTTTGCAAGTGTTTTTTACAATTTAAAGAATTTTTCTTGATAGACTTTTAATTCCATAATGGAATCTTTAATATCATCAAGAGCAAGGTGTGAGCCTTTTTTGTTCACTTGCGCTAAAACTTCAGGTTTCCAGCGTCGTGCGAGCTCTTTAATTGTACTGACGTCTAAATTGCGGTAATGAAAGTAATCTTCCAGTTCGCGCATGTATTTATTCATAAAGCGTCTATCTTGCCCTATCGAGTTACCGCACATAGGTGAGGCACCTGCTGGAACCCACAACTTTAAAAATGCCAATGTTTGCTCAACGGCATCTTGCTCTGTGAATTTACTCGTCTTACAACGAGCTGTTAGACCTGATTGACCGTGCTGGTTAGTGCACCATTCATCCATACCATCGAGCAACTCATTACTTTGATGAATTGCAATAGTTGGACCTTCGGCCAAGATGTTTAGCTCACTGTCGGTGACAACGGTGGCGATTTCGAGTATTTTGTCTGTACTTGGTTCTAGACCTGTCATTTCGAGGTCGAGCCAAATCAGATTTGATTTATGAAAAGACATAATTACCTTGCGGTGCTTTCCTTTAGATCTAACGCATTTAGATATATCATATTAGTATCATCAGTCGACCTAAAGCTTTTTTTTCAAAAAGCACGACATTTAACTAAGTTATGGGCCAAAAGTGGCAAAACAGAAGAAATTAAGTAAAGGTCAATCCCGTAGGATTAAGGCCAATCATGAAAAACGCTTATCTAATGCAGATTCTGCACCAGCCAAAAGTAAGGCTGATAAGTGGCAAACCGATAATTTAGGTGCGCCTGAAAATGCTGTAGTGATCAGTCGTTTTGGTCAACATGCCGATATTGAAACCGATGACGGTGACGTATTGCGCTGCAATATTCGCCGTACTGTTAAAGGTATTGTTTGTGGCGATGAAGTGCAATTTCGTCGCGCTAAAGTAAGTGAAGGTGATTTAGCCGGCGTTATTGAAGCAATGCATGAACGCCGTTCGCAGCTTACACGCCCTGATTTTTACGATGGTGTAAAAGTCATTGCCGCCAACATCGATCAAATTTTGATGGTGTCAGCAGTATTACCTGAATTTACCCCCAGTATTATCGACCGCTACCTTATTGCCTGTGAAGACATGGGCATAGAGCCTATTTTAGTGCTCAATAAAATAGACTTAATTGATGAGCAAGGGCTTGCCAATATTAATAAAATTTTGGATATTTATAGAGCACTTGATTACCAAGTGTTACTGGTTAGTAATATTACAGGCAAAGGTATTGATGAACTCAAAGATACTCTGGTCGATAAAAATAGCATTTTTGTTGGTCAAAGTGGTGTCGGTAAATCTACGCTCGTGAACACGGTATTACCTAATGCCGAAATACTTACCAAAGAAGTCTCTGAGAACAGCGGCCTTGGTCAACACACAACAACAGTGTCACGACTTCACCACTTACCTTCTGGCGGTAACTTAATTGATTCTCCTGGTATTCGTGAATTTGGCTTGTGGCATTTAGATGTAGAACGCGTTACTTGGTGTTTTAAAGAGTTTCGTGAGTTTATTGGTGGTTGTCGCTTTAGGGATTGTAAACATTTGAATGATCCTGGCTGTATAATTCGCCAAGCAATCGATGAAGGTGATATTTCACAGCTACGTTTTGATAGCTACCACAGAATTTTAGAAACTATGGCCGATGGCCGCGCCGGAGCGCGTGCTCCTCGTATTTAATTTTTAGGAAGAAACTTGTGAGTTTAGATAAATTCAAAATCGCAATGCAGTACGCAATGCCAAAACATTTTGTATCTCGTATGGTAGGCAAGTTAGCCGCGGCTAAAGCTGGTGCATTAACCACTACTTTGATCAAATTGTTTATTAAACAATATAAAATAGATATGAACGAAGCGCAGTATAGCGATCCGGCTCACTATAAAACCTTTAATGAGTTTTTTACTCGCCCATTAAAAGAAGGTGTGCGCCCATTAACAACCGATGATAGCATCATTACTCATCCCGTTGATGGTGCAATTAGCCAGCTAGGCGCTATCGTAGACGGTCAGCTTATTCAAGCTAAAGGACATGATTACAGCTTACAAGCGCTACTAGGTGGCTCTGAGCAGGATACAGCACCATTTTTAGGTGGCGAGTTCGCAACGATTTACCTTGCTCCGAAAGACTATCATCGTATTCATATGCCGATTGATGGCACCTTGAGCAAAATGATTTACGTTCCGGGTGATTTATTCTCAGTAAACCCACTGACCGCGCAAAATGTGCCTAACTTATTTGCACGTAATGAGCGTGTAGTGGCGATTTTTGATACTGAAATTGGCCCTCTTGCTATGGTGCTAGTGGGCGCAACAATTGTTGCCAGCATCGAAACCATTTGGGCTGGTACAGTTACCCCACCAGCAGGTAAAGATGTCTTTAGCTGGAATTACCCAACCTCAGGTGACAACAGCATTACCTTGAAAAAAGGCGATGAAATGGGCCGTTTTAAATTAGGCTCAACCGTTATTTTAGCCTGGGGTGCTAATAAAGCAGGTATTTTAGATGATCAAAAGCCGGAAACGGTAACGCGTATGGGCACACCATTTGCCAAGATTAATTGTTAATTGTTAATTATTAATTATTAATCTTAAATAAAAACGCGGAAGACTAATTCAGTCATTCCGCGTTCTATTATTTCAAGCCTCTTCACAGCCACACTCTGCACACTGCGGCGCTTTACTTAATTTAAACTGCTGCTGCACTAAACCTAAGCCATCAAAGCGAACAAATTTACTTCCCTGATGATGACCTAAAATTACATTAACCGCTAATAATGCCTGCATTGAACCAATCACACCTAATAACGGACTTAACACACCAGCATTACTGCAGTTAAGCGTCTGCTCATCAGCGGTTCGTGGAAACACACAACCGTAACATGGGCTGTGTTGATCACGAAAATCAAAACACATTAGCTGTCCATCGGTTGCGATTGCTGCACCAGAAACCAAAGGGATAGCGAGCTTTAAACAAAAACGATTAACCACATAACGAGTATTAAAGTTATCACTGCAATCAAGCACTAGGGTTGCGTCTGTAAAAATCTGCTCGGCATTTTCAGCACTAAGCTGAATGTTTAAGGTGTTAATCGTAATTTGATTATTTAAGCTACTCAGTACTTTACCCGCCGCACTGACTTTCTGTTGCCCAAGGTGATTTACTTTATAAAGCACTTGGCGCTGTAAATTTGAAAGCTCAACGTTATCATCATCCAATAAAGTAAGCTTGCCAACGCCAGCAGCAGCTAAATACAACAAGGCAGGACTGCCTAAACCACCAGCGCCAACCACCACAACGTGAGCTGCCTTGAGCTTTAACTGCCCTTCAAGGCCAACTTCTTTAAGCATTAAATGGCGACTGTAACGCAACTGCTCTTTGCCAGATAAAGTGCCCTCGATTACCTCAGCCATCGCTGTTAATCGCCATTTGTAATTCTGCTATCGCCTGTTGATAATCACTTGCCTCTGTAATGGCTCTAACAACAGCCACACTGCCCACGCCAGTTGCTGCAACCTCACTCGCGCGTGCTAAATCAATGCCACCGATCGCCACTGTTGGGTAATCGCTCATTAACGGCACAAAGTGTTTTAGTTTTTCAAGACCTTGTATTTGCCCTGTCATATCTTTAGTGGTGGTTGGGTATATTGCCCCAAACGCCATATAACTAGGACGATAATTATGAGCACGAAGCATTTCATAAAACCCATGCGTCGAAAGTCCCAAACGCAGCCCAGCTTCTTTAATGGCGACTAAATTAGCCTCAAGCAAATCTTCTTGACCTAAATGTACACCGTACGCGCCATGCTTAATTGCTAACTGCCAGTGATCGTTTATATATACATGACCATCGTATTTTTTACCCAGCATCACCGCAGCAGCCACGGCATCATCAAGCTCACGCTCTGTACCTTGTTTCATTCTTAACTGGACGGTTTTAATACCTTGCGCCAGGCATTTCTCTAACCAATCAACAGTATCAACAACGGCATATAAACCAAGCTGTTTGCTCTCACAAGCAGGAAAACCAGCAGCCATAGTAAATTCATTTGGCGCATCAAAGTCTAATTCGTCAGCAAGCCAACTCCCGGCTTCAATCACTTGTGGGTAATCATCAAGGTTTTCAGGGAAACACGTTTGTGCCACAGGGCCAATCCCTTCACCATAACGTACTGCGGCTTTTAAGCCTTGGTTGATATACGCTTTTGCTAAAATAAAGGCATCTTTTAAGGGGTATTGTTTTGCTAAACACGCCGCAATAACAGAGGCCATACTACAGCCAGTCCCATGGCTATGTGGTGTTTGAATTTTTTCATTGCCGAGCCAATACTCACTCCCCCCATCGGTGCTGCCATCGATACAATAATCAATACAATAACCGCTCGGGTAATCCCAATGACCGCCCTTGATCACCACGGCTTTTGCGCCCCAGCTTTGTAACTTTGCTGCGGCTTCTCTTACGGCGCTTGGTCCAATTAAATACACACCCGTTAACAGCTGCGTTTCGTGCGTATTCGGGGTGATCACATCTACCAGCGGCAATAAACATTCTTTAATTGCACTAACGGTGTCTTCTTCGGTAAGTAAATCACCACTGCTGGCAATCGCAACGGGGTCATACACTACTAAAGGCGGCACAGGCCAAGTACTTTGATAATGCTTAATATGTTCACTGACAAGTTGAATTTGCTGTACATTTGCTAACATGCCGATTTTAATTACTGCGGCTTTCATATCATGCTCAAGCGCAAGTAACTGCGATTCAATAACCTCTGTAGAAATAGGATTTAGTGCTTCAACGCCTAAACTATTTTGTGCAGTGAGTGCGGTAATTGCTGTACAGCCATGCACACCAAAGCTTTGCATCGCTTTAATATCAGCCTGAATACCTGCACCGCCACCTGAATCTGAGCCTGCAATTGTCCAAACAACCTGTTTCATAAACACATTTATCCTAAATTTTATCTTGATGCCAAAATGGCATACCCATTGTTGGTGTTGAGGGAGCCGCAACCTCTTTTTCAGGCATTGCTTTAGCCAAATAACCAAAACGTCCAGCTTCAACCGCAGCTTTAAATGCACAACTCATAGTGACAGGACAACCCGCCCCCGCAATGGCTGAATTTAATAATACCGCATCATACCCCATTTCGAGTGCTTGGCAGGCATGTGAGGGGAGACCAAGGCCCGCATCAACTATTAAAGTCAGCTCTGGCAATCGTTCTCGAATAGTTTTTAAATTATATTGATTTAACAACCCTTTACCTGTGCCTATTGGCGCACCCCATGGCATTAACACTTCACACCCGGCCTGCGCTAAGCGCTGGCATAGCACTAAATCATCCGTGCAATACGGTAGCACTTTGAATCCTTCAGCTAAAAGGATTTTAGTCGCTTCAAGCAGTGCAAAGGGATCGGGTTGCAGGTTGTATTCGTCGCCGATTAACTCTAATTTAATCCAATCGGTGGCAAACACTTCTCGGCACATTTGCGCCAATGTAACCGCTTCTTTAACACTGTGGCAACCTGCGGTGTTAGGTAATATTTTTAAGCCAGTGTCTTTTATTAATTGCCAAAAATCATCCCCCGCAGCAGCACTTTGCTGGCGGCGTAAAGACACAGTGACAATCTGCGAACCAGACGCCTCAATCGACTCAGCCATAATCGCCGGTGAGGGATACAGTGCAGAGCCAATTAATAATCGACTATTAATCTGTTCGCCATAAATATTAAAACTGTCGTCGATACAATCTTTCATACTATCCCCCTTGAATTGGCGAGAGTAACTCAAGGCTATCACCTTCATTCAATTGTGTATCTGCACATAAGCTACGCGCGATAAAAACCCCATTTAATGCCACTGCAAATGGCTCTTTCGCGCCAAATTGGCTAAGCGCATCGAGTAACGTGTGCTTATCACTTAATACAAATGGCTGTCCATTTATCATTATATTCATAGTTTTATTCATCTTATTCGATTTTAGCTACGGCATCAGCCACTAGACTTGGCGCTAATAAATAACCATGGCGATACAGGCCATTAATGCTGATCACCTTACCTTGCTTGCTTACTTGTGGGCGGTTATCGCTAAATGCTGGGCGTAAACCAGTTTGAATATTTAACAGTCTCGCTTCAGCAAAACCACTGTGAACGGTGTATGCAGCAGAAAGTAACTCAAGCGTTGAACGCACTGTGGCTGGACCATTATCTTGTGATTCAATTTCGGTCGCGCCAATAACATATTCATGCTTAGGTTTAGGTGCAATATAAATGGGATAACGTGGATGCATTAGTCGTATGGGCCGAGTAAGTTTAACCTCAGGCGCATATAAACGCGCAACTTCACCACGGACTCCACGTAATTTACAACTGACGCTTTTTGCCCCAAGCCCTCGACAATCAATTATATAGTCAAACGCGCCTTGTATACTTTCTGAATTTATATCAATTGTTTTACCAAATTCAAAACTCACGCCTCGTGCTTGTAGTGTTTTATAACTTGCCTGATAAAATGCTTGGTTATCAATTTGCCCTTCGCAAGGTAAATAAAGCCCTTGGTTAAAACGCCCAGATAACTCAGGTTCGAGTTCATTAATATGTGTACTGGTTAGTGAATGAGCCTGATGCCCCAGCAAAGGTTTTAGGCGCTGAGCAAAGCTTTGTAAATCGCCTTTATCTTGCTGATGAGCAACCACTAATGTGCCCTGCTGTTGAAAAAACACCTCATCATCTAACTGCGCTAAAATAGCAGGCCAACGGGCTATCGAATCAAGCCCCATGAATGCTAAATCTTGTTCACACAAAACAGACTCAGCAAGTGGTGCAAGCATCGCCGCCGCAACACGGCCTGCACTATCAAGCGCTTGCTCATCACCCGCTTCAAATACAGTTACCTGATGCAGCATACTCAATTCAAGCGCCGCCAAACGCCCAGTTAAACCAAAACCTATTACCGCAATTTTGTAAGACATAATAACCTCTCAGCTATAAGCTGTAAGCCATAAGCGGTGCTCTGCTTACAACTTAAAGCTTATCGCTTACAACTAGCTTTTAAACCGCTTTATGGTAAATCTCTGAGCCAGTTTGTTTAAACTCGTCAGATTTAGCTTTCATCTCAGCTTCCACATCAACCATTTTTATTTCAATACTCTCACCAACATTGTTTGGATCGATACCTCTGGCTTCTAGGTCTTTGGCATATTCGCGCACTTCTTGGGTGATTTTCATTGAACAGAATTTTGGCCCACACATAGAGCAAAAATGCGCTACTTTTCCTGACTCTTGCGGTAGCGTTTCATCATGGTATTCGCGGGCGCGAACTGGGTCTAAACCAATATTAAATTGGTCATGCCAGCGGAACTCAAAACGCGCTTTTGACAATGCATTATCACGCTCTTGTGCTCCCGGGTGACCTTTTGCTAAATCTGCAGCATGGGCCGCTATTTTATAAGTGATCAGCCCTTCTTTTACGTCTTCTTTATTTGGCAGACCTAAATGCTCTTTGGGTGTTACGTAACACAACATTGCACAGCCATACCACGCAATTTGTGCCGCACCAATACCGGAGGTAATATGGTCATAACCTGGTGCAATGTCAGTTGTAAGCGGGCCAAGCGTATAAAATGGTGCTTCATCACAATGCTTAAGTTGCTCTTCCATGTTTTCTTTGATCATGTGCATTGGCACATGGCCTGGGCCTTCAATAAAGACTTGTACGTCGTGCTTCCATGCTATTTTTGTCAGCTCACCAAGTGTGCGCAATTCACTAAATTGTGCATCATCGTTGGCATCAGCAATTGACCCCGGACGCAGGCCATCACCTAATGAGAAACACACATCGTATTGCTTTAAAATCTCGCAGATATCTTCAAAATGCGTATAAAGAAAGTTTTCTTTATGGTGCGCTAAACACCACTTAGCCATAATTGAACCACCACGCGATACAATACCGGTAACACGCTTTGCCGTCATAGGTACATAGCGTAGTAAAACACCAGCGTGAATAGTAAAGTAATCTACGCCCTGCTCAGCTTGTTCAATTAGGGTGTCGCGGAAGATTTCCCATGTTAGGTCTTCTGCTACACCATTTACTTTTTCAAGTGCTTGATAAATTGGTACGGTACCAATTGGTACAGGCGAGTTACGTACTACCCACTCGCGGGTTTCGTGAATATAACGCCCTGTTGATAAATCCATTACGGTGTCAGCGCCCCAACGGGTTGACCACACCATTTTTTCAACTTCTTCTTCGATAGATGAACTTACTGATGAATTACCTATATTTGCGTTTACTTTCACTAAAAAGTTACGCCCTACTATCATCGGCTCGGTTTCAGGGTGGTTAATATTGTTTGGTAAAATTGCACGTCCGCGAGCAATTTCATCACGCACAAATTCAGGAGTAATAAACTCAGGAATGCTCGCGCCAAACGATTCACCTTTATGCTGCTGCGCTAATAACTCTTTTTGAATTTGCGCACGACCCATATTTTCGCGTACTGCGACATATTCCATTTCTGGTGTGATAATACCTTGGCGAGCATAATGCATTTGCGTGACGTTTTTACCCGCTTTAGCGCGACGAATTTTAGGTAAGTGTTCAAAACGAATGTGGTCAAGACCTTCGTCAGCCATACGTTGCTGCGAAAATTGCGACGTGACTGATTCCAACACCTCGGTATCATCACGGCTTTCAATCCACTGCTCACGATATTTATCAAGGCCTTTTCGCACATCAAGAGTGAAATCTGGGTCTGTGTATGGGCCCGATGTATCATAAACACGCAGTGGTGCATTTGACTCGTACACTGGGTTTTCATCAGTGCCACCAATGAAAGTATCGCTTAACGTAATTTCTCGCATACCAACGCGTACATTCTCTTGGGTACCTTGTACATACACTTTGTGTGAACTTGGAAAAGGTTGCCCAGTAAGGTTATAAATATAATCTGATGCAGCCGCACGGGTTTCGCGGCGAGACGGTTTATTTGATGTATTTGACATGACTTACCTCATTGCTAAAGGGTTGTCTCGTCAGATATTGCAATGCAATAGAGAGTAGCAAATGCTACATGGATCGTAGATTGGTGTTACAAAAAAGCACTACCAACCTTGGCAGCCAGAGTACTTATACGCCAAACAGGCGCACAAGCACCCGTTTATGGCAGCTTGTTCCCTACGCAGGTGTTAGCCTGATCAGGTTCACGGATCCCGCTTTCGCGATCTCAGCCTTTGAGCTAAAACTCAAGGCACTCCGACAAGTAAAAATTCTATATATTGTTCGCTGACGAGTGTACGTCAGATGTAATTAGCCTGCAAGGGGTTAACTTGCAGGAATAAACGCAAATGTCTGTTCGCCATTTAAAACTAATTGTTGATTTTGGATTTGTAACGGCACACCCTGCTTCAACGCATTTAAAAATTGCTGCTCAAACGCATCTAACTCATCACCACATGATTTTCGGGTCATGCCTAACTTATTAACCGTTAAATGATTATCATCCAGCAAGCCTTCGCCAAAAAATTTATTGCAACCCGCAAAACCATTGACTTGCAACGCTTCAATAAAACTTAATGATGCAGTGTAAGATGTCGGGATCGCTAAACCATCAACATGTGATAGTTGCCACTTAGTGTATTTCAATTGCTCACTTGTGACTGTCCCTGTCGATGAGCAGCCAATACAAAAACCGATAACAAGCATCGGTATTGCTGCTAATTTCATGTGATTCTTAACCTAAAATTCAATCAACATATAGTAACAATAATTAACAGTTTTTACCGTTAATAATGCATGTTTTAAATGTAAAAAATTGTTCTAAGATAGTAAAAAACATTCGCACTAATGAATTATTCACTTTTAAATAGCTGATTAACTTGCTCTGGTAAAAATGGTCGCCCTTGCTCGTTGACACTAGTTCCTATTACTAATGCTTTAAGCATGACTTTATCATCACTTTTACGTATCACGGTTTGCCTAAATCCGAATTTTAATCTGCTAATACGCTCCGGCTCTACAGCAACATAAAACTCATCGCCAGGCACTAAAGACTGTTTATAGTCTATCTCACTACGCATAACCACTAAATTAATTTTATCTCGGGCAAGCTGCGCGAAATCAATGCCGTTGGCGTATAAAAATTCATGGCGAGCATGCTCTAAATAATTAAAATAAACACTGTTGTTTACTATACCCTGTAAATCACATTCATAGTCGCGCACTTTAAAGTCTACTTTAAATGTCATATTCGTAATCCTAATTATGTATACTGTGCGCGTTTATAACATATAGACACCCAAAAGTTGAATAACGACTTTAATGAGAATAGTTGTTATCATACAAGTCCCTGAAATGGAGTTAAGCAACCGAATGAAACTACGTCTGTCTTTAATTACCGCTGCGCTACTACCTTTATTAAGCGCCCCAGCTTTTGCTGAAGATACTGATCTTGAAAAAATACTTGTTACTGGGGACTTTCAAAAAGAAAGTATTCAAACCCTCAGTGCCAGCGCCAGTTTATTTAGCCAGCAAGAAATTAATGACCGAGGCGCTAACTTTTTAGATGAAATGTTGGCCAGTGCCGCTAATGTTAACTTTTCATCTGGTGCATCTCGCGGACGCTTTATCCAAATTCGTGGGGTTGGTCTGCGCTCACAATTCGTTGATCCAATTAACCCATCGGTTGGTTTAGTGATTGATGGCATTAACTATTCAGGTCTTGGTGGCAGCTCATTACTTTTTGATGTAAACCAAATTGAAATTTATCGCGGCCCACAAGGTACGCGCTTTGGTGCTGATGGTTTGGGTGGGATGATCCAAATGGAATCAGCTGATCCTACATTTGATCCTAGTGTAAAGGTTCAACTAGGTGCTGGTAACTATAATAGCTACGAAGCAGGTATTGCTGCCGGCATTGGTATTACTGACAGCACTGCGGTACGCGCCAGTATTTACCAACGTGAATCTGATGGCTTTATGGATAATGAGTATTTAGGTAAGCCAACACAACAACAAGATGAAATGATCAGCCGCTTTAAGCTACACAGCCAATTAAGCGATCATTTACGTACTGAATTAAGCGTTCACTATATTGATATTAACAATGGCTATGACGCATTTACCCTTGATAATAGCCGTAATAGTGTAGCGGATAGCCCAGGACAAGATAACCAAGAAAGTATTGCTGTAGGGCTTGCCAATATTTATACCGGTTTTGATCTATTTGATGTGAGCTTAAACTTATCAGGCATAGACAGTGAATTACTATATAGCTTTGATGAAGACTGGGTATGTAATGATACCAGTAAGCCAAAATTATGTGGTGCAGGTTTACATGAGAAAAGTTATAGCTACAAAGATGCATACTATCGTGATCGCAAAGATAAAACGGCAGAGCTGCAATTTAATGGAAAAGCCCAAGACTGGATTACCGGAATCTATTATCAAAACCGTAATGTAGGGCTTGATCGTCAACGCATAGAAAATTCTGATTTAGCTTTATTTAATTCTACTTATGAAGTTAGTAATGTTGCTGTTTATGGTCAATTAGCCACTCCAATAAATGCTAAAACAACATTGATTACTGGTCTACGTGTTGAAGAGCACAGTAGTGATTACAGTGACAGTAATGGGTTTATTGTGAGTAGTGATGATGTAATGGTCGGTGGTAAAGTAGCCCTTGAATATCAAGTAATTGATCGAACAATGATCTACACAAGTATTACTCGCGGCTACAAAGCTGGCGGCATTAACTCTGAAGCCCTCGCCAAAGCACAAGAGTTCGGCCTCGGCGCTGACTTTTTTCAACAACACACAACTTTTGATCCTGAGTACTTATGGAATGCCGAGTTCGGCGTTAAAGGCAGCTCATTGGATGACAAATTTGTACTGCGCTTAGCGGCATTTTATATGTACCGTGAAGACATGCAATTAAAGTCTTGGTTGGTAGAAGGTCAAAACTTTACTAGCTATTTTGATAATGCAGGATCTGGTGAGAACTACGGTCTAGAAATTGAAGGCAGCTACCAGCTAACCGATGATTTATTTTTTACTGGTAGTGTTGGTTATTTAGATACTAAGATTAATGATTATGTAGCTAGAACAAGCCTCTATTCACCTCCATTAGATCAAGACGGTCGTGAGCAAGCTCAAGCACCTAAATACCAGTACGCATTTACCGCTCGTTATAACTTTACTGATGAGTTATTTGCTACGGTAGGTATTGAAGGTAAAGACGACTATTACTTTTCTGATAGCCACAATTCACAAGCGTCCAATGTTAATCTAGTTAATTTTACTGCTGGATATGAGGCCGACCAATGGTCAATCCGCGCTTGGGCCCGTAATGTATTTGATGAAGAGGCACCTACCCGCGGTTTTGAATTTGGTAACGATCCTCGTGATGGCTGGGTTACTCATACATATACACAGCAAGGCGAGCCTATGGTCGCTGGTGTTACCTTTATTTACGAATTATAGATAATAAGCTCTAGGGCGTGTTGACCTTTGTGGATTGAAATTTGTTCAATCTAGGGGCGATTTAATCGCGGCGCGAGGTTTGTAACCTAGCGGGCTAAGTAAAAACCGAGCAAAGCTTCCGCGTCCTGCTCACGCCCCTTACCTACATCCGTGTAGGTAACAAAGAGTCAATCGCCCCTAGGAAGAACCCTTTGGGCAGCGCATGTTTGGCATTTATACTGCGTTATCGCCTATTTATGGGGAACAACCACACTGCATAGGCGCTGCCTTGCCTAAATACCAAACATACTGCTGCAAAATCAATCACGAAAGGTCAACACGCCCTAGGTAGCTAGGCTCTAGAACTTTCTAGTACCTAGCTACCTTACTAGTCACGCTCTTTCAACATCAAACGCGATAACTTCTTTGATGCTATTTTTATCTGTCGCTAGCATCACTAATCTATCAATTCCTAATGCGACACCGGCACATTGTGGCAAGCCATGCTCAAGCGCGGCAATTAAACGCGTGTCTATAGGCACCGCAGTTAAGTTATTTGCATTACGGTACACATTGTCAACATTAAAGCGCTTTGCTTGCTCCTGTGCGTTTGTAAGCTCATTAAAGCCGTTTGCAAGCTCCATGTTCTGATAATAAAGCTCAAACCGCCCAGAAACTCTTGTATCATGCTCACAAATACTCGCCAGCGCAGCTTGTGATGCGGGAAAGTGATACACAAAACACGGTTTATCTTGGCCTATAATCGGCTCTACTTTCATACAAAACAATAACTGCAATAATGTATCGCGATGCGTTTCATGCTTAGCTATATCGGCAAAGCCCTGCTCGCAGGCAATGTTTTGCAGTTGTGCAATTGTAGCTGTTAGCGGGTCGATCCCTAGCGCTTGCTCAAAAACCTGTTGATAGGTTAAACGTTTTGCAGGCTGCACATTTAAAATTAACTGTATCAGCTCATCCATTTCGTCCATTAAGGAAAATTCATCAAACCCCGGTCGATACCACTCAAGCATAGTAAATTCTGGGTTATGATGATTGCCAGCTTCTTCATTACGAAATGCTTTACAGATTTGATAAATCGCGCCGCTGCCCGCAGCCAATAAACGCTTCATGGCAAATTCTGGGGATGTTTGTAAATACAAAGGTAAACCTTGCGCGTATCCTGGACCAATAAATTGCGTTTTGAAACTCGCTAAATGCACGTCGGTAACACTTGCACTACTTAAACTAGGTGTCTCAACCTCCATCACCTGACGCTGATAAAAAAACTCACGAATAGCTCGTAAGATTGTAGCTCGTTGCGCCAAAGTATTTACTTGTGCGCTTGGCTGCCAAAGATCGATTGACATATTTTCTCCAAAAAAAATCCCAGCTTAAAGCCAGGATTTAGTTAAGTCGTATTTTTAAAGCTTACTTAACACGGCTTACGTATTCACCGTTACGAGTGTCTACTTTAATAACTTCACCAATTTGCACGAATAAAGGAACACGTACGACTGCGCCAGTGCTTAAGGTCGCTGGTTTACCACCAGTACCCGCCGTATCACCCTTAAGGCCAGGATCTGTTTCTGTGATCTCAAGCTCTACAAAATTAGGCGCAGCAACAGCAATTGGGCTGCCATTCCATAACGTAATAGTACATACGTCATTTTCAACTAACCACTTAACAGTATCGCCAAGTGCTTTTTCATCTGCAGCAATTTGCTCAAATGTTTCGTTGTTCATGAAATGCCAAAACTCACCATCAGTGTAAAGATACGCAAGATCGGTATCCATTACATCAGCACCTTCAACTGACTCACCCGATTTAAAGGTTTTTTCAAGTACTTTACCTGAAATAAGCTTACGAATACGAACACGGTTAAACGCTTGGCCTTTACCAGGTTTTACCATTTCATTTTCTAAGATACTGCAAGGCTCGCCGTCCATCATAATTTTTAGGCCGCCCTTGAACTCGTTGGTGCTATAATTCGCCATCGTTTCCTCTATCTAATAATTTTTCGAGTAATTTACGTGCCAATGATACAAAGAAATGAAGCAAATTTGCATAAAAACTGGCAAAAAGAATTAGCGAATGTCGTTACTTGCCCAAAAGTACTATTAGAAATGCTTGGCTTATCAAGCCAAGTCCATGAAAACGACATAAAAGCTCGCAGTTTATTCCCTGTTCGTGTGCCTGTCCCTTTTATAAAAAAAATGCGCCGTGGTGATGTAAATGACCCTCTTTTATTACAAGTCATGCCACGCCACCAAGAATTCATTGCAAAAACAGGCTTCAATAAAGATCCCTTAGAAGAACAAGATAACAAACAACCTGGGCTATTACACAAGTATCGTTCTCGTGTTTTAGTGATGTTTAAAACAGGCTGTGCTGTAAATTGCCGTTACTGTTTTCGTCGCCACTTTCCGTATCAAGAGAACCAACTAAACAAACGCAGTTTAATTGATGCACTCGATTACATTAAATCGGACACGAATATTAACGAGGTGATTTTAAGTGGTGGTGATCCATTAATGGCCAAAGACGATGCGATTAGTTGGTTTATGGATGAACTTGAACAATTACCACAAATTAAGCGGATGCGAATTCACAGCCGTTTACCTGTTGTGATCCCATCTCGGGTTACTGATGAACTATGCCAGCGCTTGGCTGACTCACCGCTAAAGATTATATTTATCAATCATATTAATCATGCCAACGAGATCGATAATGAATTCAAAACGGCTATGCAAAAGTTAAAAAAAGCAGGTGTTACATTACTCAATCAAGCGGTGATTTTAAAAGATGTAAATGATAGCGCTCGGGCTCAAATTGATTTAAGCGAAGCATTATTTGATGCCGATGTACTACCTTACTACTTATACCTGTTAGACAAAGTTGAAGGTGCGAGTCATTTTGATATCAAAGAGGAGCAGGCACGCAAAATTGTGGGCGAAATGCTACTCGCATTACCTGGTTTTTTAGTGCCCAAACTGGTGCGCGAGATCGGTGGACAACAAAGTAAAACCCCTATCGATCTCAAGCTTACATGAACGTAGAGTCTATACGTATACGTTTACGTTATTACCCAGTGATGCTGTAACCGACTTAGTAGGCGTTTGTGCTGCACTAGAGCTTGCTGCACCTTCAATTAAGGCTAATGCAGCGGCGCCATCAGCTTGTTGCTGCTTTTTAGCTAAAGCAGCGCTGTATACTTCGCCGCTTTGTGCTGTGCCACTCATGGCTGGTAAACTTCCACCTGATATATTCATAGTTCAATACCTGACTTTTATATGCAATCCACGTAATATATCGGCATCGCAGTTTAAAGCTTTAGGAAAAAAATGGATTCAATTATTGAGCAACTAAATGAAAACTTAAAAGTTGTTTATCGTCAATCACTTGATGCCGATAAAAAATTAGATGAGCTTCAACAACAAGGCCACGGTAAATTTAAGGCTCTCTTCCCAGCCGATGCAGGCTTTGATTTTGAAGCTAAGCGCTTCAAACCATACGTACTTGATGTTGCAGCCGATGTCGAAAGCTTAAGTAGCGATGGCTTTAGTGAAGAAAAATTAAAAACAACCGTGATTAAATTACAACAAATATTGCAATTATTAACAACGTTTAAATAATAACTAAAGGCACTAATACTTGAATATTCGTGCCTTTTAAATTTACTTATTGAGGCACAACTGCTGGAATTAATTCTTTTTTAAACCAATCTGTTAGCAAACGCTTATCGTAATAAAATGCATCATCACGGCCCATTTTAATTTTATCCATAAAACCCATATCTTTTAACGATACTTTGTCACTTTCAGTCAAAATCTTTCCATTTTTATCTGTCACAGAGTATGTAAATTCAATACGTGGAAAGTAGATAGGTTTTATAATACGTAACTCATTCATACCACCAAAACGAACATCTCCGGCTAAATCTAGCTCCGTTACTTCTACATTAAACTTATAGCCTTCAGGTAAATTTTCGGCGAGCTTAGTAAAATGCTTTTCAAAACTCGATGCTACGCGTTTATGAAAAGACCCTCTCACTTCATTTGATGGACGAACATCACGATAATCATTAAAATCTTGCCACTTAACTACGGCCTCACCTGCTTGGGCAAACACAGGTAATGCGACTAAGAAAGTAAGTGCAATTTTTTTGACCATATTCATAATTTTCTCCAATAGGTAACTAACCAAATATAAGTAAGATACTAGCAGTAACGACTTAACTATAGCTTAATATATGCACATTAAGTTGTTATCATTTACATCAATTATGTAATCAAATATACCTCTATTCGCCAAAAAGATATACATATCAAATAAACGGACTAAATTTAACGATAGCGCATGCAATTCATCACTATATATGATGGAATTACGTCAACTTAAAAGCTTGCCCTATATGGAGATTACATGACAATTTTAGTAACAGGTGGTGCTGGGTATATTGGCTCGCACACAGTATTAGAGCTTCTACAGCAGGGTAATGACGTCGTCGTTATTGATAATTTAAGCAACTCGTCAAAAGAATCGCTTACAAGAGTAAAAAACATAACAGGTAAAGAGATCACTTTTTATCAAGGTGACATTCTCGATAAGGCGTTTTTAGCTAATGTGTTTTCAAAGCATACTATTAAGAGTGTTATTCACTTTGCAGGACTGAAAGCTGTAGGTGAATCTGTAGTAAAGCCTATCGAGTATTATCAAAATAATGTGCAAGGTACACTTACCCTTGTAGATGCTATGCGAGATGCTGATGTTTTTAAACTCGTCTTTAGCTCATCCGCAACAGTATATGGTGATCCAGCGAGCTTACCTATTCGTGAAGATTTCCCAGTAGGTGGCACAACAAATCCATACGGTACATCAAAACTCATGGTGGAAATGATGCTGCAAGATATAGCAAAATCAGATGAACGCTTCGCTTTTGCTATACTGCGTTACTTCAACCCCGTTGGCGCACATGAATCTGGTCTGATTGGCGAAGACCCTAATGGTATCCCAAACAATCTACTCCCTTATATTTCACAAGTTGCTGTTGGTAAATTAAAACAGTTAGGCGTATTTGGTGATGATTATGACACCGTTGATGGTACTGGTGTACGCGATTATATTCATGTTGTTGACTTAGCTCTTGGCCATTTAAAAGCATTGAATAAAATTAATCAAGATACTGGTGCACATGTATACAACCTTGGTACAGGTAATGGTTACTCTGTACTACAAATGCTCAATGCGTTCAGTAAAGCCTGTGGAAAAGAAGTTCCCTATCAAGTGTCTCCACGCCGCCCTGGTGATATAGCATCTTGTTATGCTGCACCTGAAAAAGCACTCACTGAGCTTAATTGGCAAGCAGAACGTGGACTAGAGGTAATGATGCAAGACGCGTGGCGCTGGCAAAACAATAACCCTAACGGATATAAATAAGCTTTCTTATACCAATCTGGATAGATATGGGGTCTATTTAATGACAAGAAAATTGCGCTATAACTAGGCAAAAATTTTTATATCTAGTTGTTCTAAATAAAAATTTTTAACGACGTTATAGCGTGATTTAATTCGTTAAATTGTTCAAATATTTATGCAGATTGGTATTACACACACTATTTGAGCTCACTCAGTAAGATGTAGGTCGTGATTTATCGCGACAACCGATATATGAGGGCATATCGCTTTCAGATGAATGCCCGAGCGACACTGGCCACCTTGCACCTGCTCGCTTTTTCACTTTCCTGCAGACGTAAAAAAGCCCGACTCAGTGAGTCGGGCTTTCTTTATTTGGAGCCTGGCGATGACCTACTTTCACATAACAAATGCTACACTATCATCGGCGCTGTTTC